>CAZTML010000024.1:1613-16946 GCA_964614935.1 uncultured Clostridia bacterium
TATTAGACAGATCGAAGCAAAGGCTTTGAGAAAGCTAAGACACCCAAGCAGAAGTAAAAAATTGAAAGATTATCTTGAATAAAAATATGAAATTGTCATCCTGAGCGTAAGCGAAGGATCTCAAAAAGGAGATTCTTCACTGCGTTCAGAATGACATTGTTTTTTATGAGGGAGTATATATGAACAGATTAGAATGTATTGTATCCATGGTCGATAAATGCAAGACTGCTGCAGATATTGGTACAGACCACGGCTATGTAGCAGAAATGCTATTAAATGAAGGAATATGTGAAAAAGTAATAGCAAGTGATATAAATGAAGGACCCCTAAATTCTGCCATAAAACATTTATCAAATGTAAACCTACAAGATAAGTGTGATTTCAGGCTTGGAAGCGGTCTTAAGGTTTTAAATGAAGGGGAAGCAGATGCAATAATAATTGCTGGGATGGGCGGAGATTTAATTTCAAATATAATTGAAGAATCAAAAAACATAGCCCTAAAAGCTAAACAACTTATACTTCAACCTATGACTTCAGTAGATAATTTAAGGCGCTATCTGTCTGAAAATGGTTTTAAAATAATTGATGAAAATATTGTTAGGGAATACCATCATTTCTATTTTATTATAAAAGCACAAAAAGGCATTCAACAAATAGATGACGATATTTATTATGAAATAAGCAAAATATTGATTGATAAAAAAGAACCTACTATGCTTGAATATATAGATAGAGTCTTGAAGACAAATGAAAAAATTATAAGTAGCCTTGAAAAAGCAGGCAATGTGGAATATAATGTTAAAGTAGAAAGCTTAAATGAGAAAAACAAAATAATAAAGGAATTAATAAAATGAATGTAAATTCTATAATAAACTTATTGAATAATGAGATCAAATTAAAGACACATGAGTCCTGGGATAATAGCGGACTGCAAATTGGTTCAATAGAAAGCAACATAAATAAAATTATGTTAACCTTAGATTTGAGTTTAGAGGCTGCTGAGCATGCTCATAAAGAATATGTTGATTTAATAATAACTCATCATCCCTTTTTTTTCAGCTCTATTAAGAAAATTGACACTGATACATATGATGGCAAAATAATTAAAATGCTCATAGCAAACAATATAAACCTTTACTCTATGCACACAAGCTACGACATGGCTGAAAAAGGTGTAAATTATGACCTGGCAAGAAAGTTAAACATAGATAACTATCAGGTACTCCATCCCATTAATATTGATAAGAGTGGATATGGGGGAATAGGGGAAATTGAACCGGTAAATATAAGAGACTATGCTCAGTTTGTAAAAGAAGCTCTTGAGCTTGAACATGTTAAGTTATATTGCGATAATGAAGAGAAAGTTGTAAAAAAGGTTGCCTTCTGTGGAGGAGCTGGCAGTGAGTTTATAGAAGATGCCATAAATTTAAAGGCAGACCTTTACATAACTGGAGATATTAAATATCACCAGGCCCAAACAGCTATTAAAAATAATTTATGCATTATTGATGCAGGTCACTATAATACTGAGGTAGGTTCTATGGAAACTTTAATAGAAGTATTAGAAAAATCAGGATTGGATATAATTTATTATAAGAAAAACATGACAGGAGAAAAAATAATTTAGAGGTAATTATGGATAAAAACTTTGAATACATGAGAGTTGCTTCAGCAGTACCTTCTTTAAAAATAGCAGATCCAAATTTTAATGTACAAAAAATTGCTGCAATATCACATAAGGCTGCACAAGAAATGGTTAGAGTCTTGGTCTTTCCGGAACTTTCTATGACGGGATACACCTGTCAAGATTTGTTTTATCAAAAAACCCTAATAGATGAATGCCAAGAAGCATTAAGCTACTTATTGGAAGAAACAAAACGCTTAAATATACTAATAGCCCTTGGTATTCCGGTAAAAGTTGATAATCAACTTTTTAACTGTGGAGTAATAATTAATGAAGGAAAAATTTTAGGGGTAATCCCGAAAACATACATACCAAGTTACAATGAATTTTACGAAAACAGATGGTTTGCCTCTTCATCAAGTAGGCTATCAGACAAGATTACACTTTGTGAGCAGGAAGTTCCTTTCAATGAAAAGCTCTTATTTAAAGACAATATGTCACCACTTTGTATAGGCATTGAGATTGGTGAAGATTTATCTGCTAACATTTCTCCGTCCTCATACCATACTTTGCATGGAGCAAATTTAATCCTTAATTTATCAGCAAGCAGTGAGACAGTGGGTAAGGCTGCTTACAGGAAGGATTTAGTAAAAATCCATTCTTCAAAGTGTATTACTTCTTATGTTTACACTTCTGCTGGAGAGGAAGAAAGCACAACTGATTTAGTCTATTCAGGACATTGTATTCTTGCAGAAAATGGCAAGATTTTAAAAGAAGATAATTTACTTGATGACTTCATATATTCAGATATTGATTTAGAAAAAGTAAACAGTGACAGGTCTAAGACCAATATCTTTATGTCCAATGTAGAAAAACAAGATTATAAATATGTTAATTTTAACTTAGGTTGCAATGAAAATATAAAGCTTGAAAGATTTGTTGACCCAAGCCCCTTTGTGCCATCAAATCCGGAAAACAGAGACTCTAGCTTAAGTTCTATACTAAACACTCAAGCAACTGGACTTTATCAAAGGATGAAGAAAATTTCTTCTAAGAAGGCTATTATTGGAATTTCAGGTGGCCTTGACTCTACTTTAGCTCTGATTGTTGTTGTTGAAGCATTACAGAAACTTAAATTACCTCTTACAAATATAATTGCAGTAACTATGCCGGGTTTTGGAACAACTGACAGAACCTACAACAATGCATTGGTATTAATGAAGGAACTTGGGGTCACCCAAAGAGAAATATCAATTAAGGAAGCAATCATTCAACATTTTAAAGATATAGGTCATGACATTAATAAGCATGATGTGGTTTATGAAAATGCCCAGGCAAGGGAAAGAACTCAAATATTAATGGATATTGCAAACCAAGAGGGTGGTCTTGTAATAGGAACCGGTGATATGTCAGAACTGGCACTAGGATGGTGCACCTACAATGGGGACCATATATCTATGTATGCTGTGAATTCAGGAATTCCTAAAACTCTGGTTAGATACATAGTAAAGTGGTATGCTGATTTTAAAACTACAGGTCAAATACAAGAAGCACTTCTTGATGTATGTGATACTCCTGTTAGCCCTGAATTACTTCCACCGGATAAAGAAGGGAACATCCATCAATTAACTGAAAGCACGGTAGGTTCTTATGATCTTAATGATTTTTTTCTTTATAATATGTTAGCTAATGGGTATGGACCTGAAAAAACATATTATTTGGCTAAAATAGCTTTTGAAGATGAATATGACCATGAAACTATTTTAGAAACATTAAAGAAATTTTACAAAAGATTTTTTACACAACAATTTAAGCGTTCCTGCATGCCTGATGGGGTAAAGGTAGGTTCTCTATCTCTTTCACCAAGGGGAGACTGGAAAATGCCAAGCGACTCTTCATATGAAGTATGGATGAAAAGATGTGAAAATATAAAAAAATAGTTATAATTCAGACCCAACTGGGTCTGTCATACTGAGCGTAGCGAAGAATCTCAAAAATATGGTTAAATCTGCATTTGACATGAAAATATAAATATTGTAAAATAATAAAGAGTAAATTATACAGTCGCATGCTAAGCATGAGGAAAGTCCGAGCTCCATAGAGCAGGGTGCCGGGTAATACCCGGTGAGGGTGACCTTAAGGAAAGTGCAACAGAAAGATACCGCCACTTTTGTGGTAAGGATGAAAAGGTGAGGTAAGAGCTCACCAGCAATCAGGCGACTGATTGGCTATGTAAACCCCACCTGGAGCAAGACCAAGAAAGGACTTTGGAGTGGCTGCTCGTCACAGTCCAAATGGTAGGTCGCTTGAGTTTGCCGGCAACGGCAAGCCTAGATAGATGACTGTTTAATACAGAACTCGGCTTATGTATTTACTCACCAAAAATCAAATTAGGGACACACCTATAAAGAGGTATGTCCTTATTTTAATGTAGGGAATATTCCTCTACCTTTAAAGAATTACACCATAATAGAGGTGTGTCACCACAGATATTTTGTCTCAGATTTTGTAACAAAAACTCGAATCTTGAATAATATAAGTACAGGCCAAACAAAAAAAGGGTGATAATTATGTTTTGTAGTGTAGTGCCATGGTTTTTACTTGGAGTAGGATTTGGGAAATGCAGCGAAAGACGTAATGTATTAGGCGATAGAGGCCGAAACGATTGTTGTTGCAGACGAAGAAGGTAATTATAAACCCTGGAGCCATATAAGGTTCCAGGGTTTGTCTTTTAGGTATGGCATATATTAAAAAATATAAGCTCCATCGTGCGCTTACGTTATACTTCGAATTATAGTTTAGCATAAGTAACTTATGCCTCTGTTTTTTCAGCTACAATGAATTTCTTTGCTATTATTGCAATGGTTACTAAAATTATAATTGCTGCTATCATCCAAATTGCAGGGATGGATATATAATTAATCAATATGCTGTACAATAATGAACCTGACAAGCCACCGATTTGCATTGTAAAAGATTTTACAGACAAGACTGATGCTCGTATTTGATTAGGAGTTTCCGAATTCAGAATTACACCTTCGGGAATAGTCGCCATACCAAAAACTAGGTAAATAGATACATAGAAAGCAATAAATAGCGGAATATTTGTCTGCAAAGCTGTAACTATCAATAATAAAGCAATCAACCCCCTCATTAGAAGGTACATTTTTCTTAAGTTAAATTTATATTTCTTTATTGTATTATTGGAAAGAATACTTCCTGCCATTGCAGCACCTAAGTATAAAAATGCCATTAATCCCAAGAGTCTGGAAGAACTTATATTAGGTAAAAGGGTAATGAAGTGTGGTTGCCAATAGGTTTCTAATGCACTAAGGAAAAATCCCGTTGAAAAAACAGAAATGAAGATACATAATACGGTACTGTTGTTAAAAACAAAATTTGAACTGTTCTTAATATGTTGTTTTATTGAAACAGGGTTTTCTTTATCCCTATTGACGGTATCTACTATAAAAATAGCTGACAAAATTATAACTCCAACTGTTAATATAATTCGTATAATTATATTTAAATCATATATTCCTATAGAAGGGAAAAACTTAACTGATATTTCAGGGTAGAATCCACCGGATAATGCACCTGCCGATAATCCTAATGCTTCTAATACGGAAAGTCTTGTTGTAACATTGTGCAATTTATCTTTTCCGAAAGTATCTATGTAGTAGTCTATAAATAATGCATCAAATGAGCCTGAAGCAAGAGCCTTGCCTAATCCGTAAAGCATCATCACAATGCACAAAACTACAAACCCATTTCTCATTAATAATAATGAAAAACTTAAGGTAAATATTATAAGGGATGAAACAAAGGTTTTTTTTCGTCCAAAAATATCTGCTATTATACCTGATGGAAGCTCTAACATGATAACTGAAAAAGCATACAGACCTAAAATAATTGATAAGTTGCTTATTGATGCTCCTTTATCAATTAAAGCTAAGCTCAATACAGGAGTTATAATACCTGTTAAATATGAATTCAAAAACATAATTAAAGAGTAGATATGTAGCTTCATACAAACCTCCAAGAGATATAATACAAAAGTATATTAATTATAAATGAAAACGATGCCTTGGTCAAGAATAAAAAGACGCATTGGTATGCGTCTTAGACTGTTAACAAGGTCTACTCATTCTGTTTTATCTGTGTAGTATAGGGGATAGTTTCTTGTAAATCAATATTACCATAGCTGAAACTACAACGCCTTTGAATAAGTTAAAAGGTACTACAGCATAGAGAACAAGTGTTTTCATATCAACTATTGCTGAATTTACTGCATTACCCATATCTACAAATGCTTGAATTGGGGCACCGTAAATTTTAGAGAATAAAGGAAGCAAGAGGTAATAATTTAAAGCAGCCCCTACCGCTGCCAGTGTTATTGTTCCTACAATTAAACCGATTATAGCGTTTATAAATGTTTTCTTTCTTTTATAAATTAAACCTGCCGGTACAATTAGTGAGCATCCGATTAAAAAGTTTGCGAATTCTCCAACTCCACCTGTGTCAGACCCTCTTAATACAAAATTAATTAAAATCTTAACTAGTTCAATCATAGCACCAGCTGCTGGTCCTAAAGCAAAAGATCCTAATAATACGGGTACTTCGCTAAAATCCAACTCATAAAAACCTGGTGCAAACCATAATGGGAATTCAAGCATCATAAGTACCGCTGCTACAGCTCCCAATACTCCTACCTTTGCTATTACCTTTGTGTTAATTCTTTGATTCAATGATACATCACTTTTCATATTTTCCTCCTCGTGCATAGCACTATTCTAAGATTGTCAGAGGTTACATCTATTTTGTATACAAAAATACCTCTGAAATCTTCAGAGGCATCGAAAATCTTGCTCACAATAATGTAAGTAATCTCTTCTCCCATCCAGACTATACTGTCGGTATTGGAATTCCACCAATTCAACCTTTCGGCTCGCGGACTCTACCGCCGGTCGGGAATTTAACCCTGCCCTGAAGATGTTTACAAATTTATTATAACATGAATTATATATTTGTAAACCCCATTTTTGTACTTTTTTGATAATATTTTGACAAAACTTTATAAAGTTCTGAAATATAAACAATTAGGCTATCTATTCTTTGTCATAATTATGGTGATATCCCTGTCCTTTTATCAAAGATATACCATAAAAATAAAAATTACTGACAAGAACCCCGCTCCCTTGTCATGCCTTTGTATGCGACGTCTGTAACTATAAATATGATTGTCCTTCAATTTGTGTCATAAATTTTTAAAAAGATAATAATATAGATTAAGAGGACAAGGTAAGGAGAATACATGTTGAATTTATTAAACTATTTAAACTTAAGAGTTAAAAATGTTGTTTCTCAGGCAGCTAATGTTTTAAATGAAGCCGTTGAAATAAGACTTCGAATTAACAGCCCGGTCTTAATTAAAACTTCAAGAAGAGACATATTTTTAGACGAAAAGACTATTATATCCAAAAAGGATATCGATGATATTATAGGTAATTTTACAAGGAACTCAATTCATGCATTTGAAAATGAAATAAACAAGGGATATTTAACCATAGAAGGAGGCCACAGGGTTGGAATAAGCGGAGATTGCATATATGAACAAAATACCTTGAAAGGATTTAAAAATATATCATCTCTTAATATAAGAATTGCAAGAGAATTTCCCGGATGCTCTGAAAAGATTCTAAAATATCTCATAAGGCCAGATAAAAACATATATAACACTTTGGTAATAGGACCACCTCTTTCAGGTAAAACAACACTTATAAGGGACGTGTCAAGAAACCTAAGTGATGGTTTTAAAAATCCATATTTTGAAGGGTGTGATGTAAGCTTAATAGATGAAAGAGGGGAAATAAGCGCTGTATATAACGGATCTCCTCAAATGAACACAGGCAGGAGGACAGATGTCTTATCTTACTGTAAGAAAACCGACGGTTTTTTTATGAGTATAAGAGCCCTTTCTCCAAGGGTAATAATATCTGATGAATTAGGTTCAAAAGATGATTTTGAAATAATTCAATATGCTTTAAAAAGTGGAGTAAAAATTATAGCAACAGCTCACGGTTTTTCTTTAGATGATGTGAAAAGAAATTTATATTTAAGAAATATTATTGAGAATAATTTTTTTGAAAGGGCAATCATACTTGATAAACGGCCCTTAAAAGTAACAGAAGTATTTGATTTCCAAAGGAACAGGGTGATTTATAATGATATGGATTAGGACTGCACTGTTTGCAAGTACAGTAGTAACTGTTAAATATATATTTGGATTTGTAAACGATGATGGGGACGAAAAAATAAGCAAAATGAAAGAACTTATTAATTTCACACAATATCTTAGGGTTTATTCTTGTGACATGAAAATGTCTATTGAAGAAATCTTCCAAAAGTACAAGTTTAAAAGTATTGATACAAAAATGGTCATAAAAACACTGATGGATTTTTTAGAAGACAAAAAGGGGTCAAAGGAATTAGAAGTTTACATAAGCAACATTATGTTTACCCCTTCGGAATTCAATTCATATTTTGCTGAAATTATTGATTATTATGGTTATACATATTCAGAAGTACTAGATAGGAAACTTCTTTTTACCACAGAAGAAATGGAAAAAACGATGAAGGAATTTTCTATTAAGCACAATGAAAAAAAGACATTGAACAACAGAATTTCATTTCTTGCAGGGTGCTTAGCAGCAATCATAATGGTTTAGGAGGGAATATGGATATAGATTTAATTTTCAAGGTTGGAGCAATAGGAATTGTAGTAGCAGTATTCAATCAAATTTTATCAAAGACCGGAAGAGATGAACAGGCCATGTTTGTAACATTAGCAGGAGTGATTGTTGTTATGGCCCTCATTGTAGGTATGATGAATGATTTGTTCATGGAGGTAAAATCTGTATTTAACTTGTATTGATGAGGGAAGAATATGTTGCTTACGAAAATTATTTTTATAGCGGTTATAACTGTAATATTAGGACTAACTATATCTAAATTCAATTCTGAATTCAAAGTATATATAACAGTAATATTCGGTATTGTAGTAATATTCATGCTTTTTAATGAGCTTAGGGTATATGTTGAAGATATAGTTGATTTATTTGCCAGATATAATATAAGAACAGATTATTTCAATACTATTTTGAAAATTGTGGGAATAGCATACGTCTGCGATTTCATATCTCTTTTATGCAAGGATTTAAACTATGAATCTGTGGGAAAAAAGGTCGAAATAGCCGGAAAACTTATAATTTTAATATATTCCTTTGATATAATTAGACTCTTTCTGGATCAAATTTTAATCTTAGTTAACGGGTGATGAAATGAAAAAAATTATATTCTTAATAATTGTAATCACTGGACTATTTACTGTAACATGCAAAGCTACAACAATAAATGATGCTATAGATGAAATTCAAACACAAGATATTGAAGAATACATAAATAGCAAAAATGAATACTTTAGAGAAAATAACATAAGAATAAGAGATTTGATAAAAAACGCTTTTACAGGAAACTTAGATGTAAGCTTAATGGATTACTTAAATTATGAATTAGAAAGGGAGCAAGGTTACTTTAAGGATATTTTAACAACCGCCATCAATGTCTTTGTTATATGCATAGTTTTAACTATAATAAATTATTTTACCGAAGACGCTAACAGCAAAAGCGTTTCAGACATAGTTGTATTATTTTCAGTAATAATTATATTTACTATAATACTTAAGGATGTATTGAGCATCAAAAATATGTTGAATAAAGATTTTCTAGATTTCAAAACAATTACTCAAGATATCAATGCAGTTTTCATGGCTGCCATGGTGACATTTGGAAAGTTAAGTCTCTTACAGTTCTTTCAAACATCACTAAATTATACTGTAGGTCTTACTACTCAATTTATATACAGCTTCACTGATACAATGACCCTAATAATGATAGCTGTAATTTTAACTAACAATATGAACAAGCTTATTAACGCAAAGCTTTTGTACAAGGCAATAAAAAAAGGAACCCTATTAATTTTATCAGGATATATGATTATTGTAGTCATAAATTTTTCTGTACAAGGATATATATTATATAAAACAGATAATATTTTTATAAGCTCAATTAAGGCATTATCACCATCGTCACTACCTCTTGTGGGAAATGCAGTAACATCATTTTTTGGAGTCTTTTTAAAGAGCTTGTTGATGATAAAAGATGTACTTGGCATAGTAGTTATAGTATTTATACTATCGTCTTTTGGTGGCTCTATAATAAAAATATCTATAGCCCTGATGGTATATAAGGCCTTGGGAGTAATAACAGAACCTTTTAATGAAAGTATATCTAAGCTTATTTATGAAATGGCGGATATGTTTTACATTTACCTTATCTGTCTTATAACCCCCATAATTATTGTGACTGTTTACTACTCAATAATAATAGGCTACATGAATAACATATTAGGATAACTTATGAAAACAACAATTGTAAACACATTAGTATTAATATTGATTTTCAATTTAATAATGATAATATTCCCTGAAGGGAAGACACAGAAATTTTGCAGGATATCTATAAAACTTTTAATCATGATATTTATTTTAGATAATATATTTCTTAGTGGGAGATTGAATATGAGTCTATTTAAAATATCAGATATTCCTGCATATCAAAGAGAAGTAAATGTAAGCAGTATTTCACCTGAAATTATTGATTCAATCAATAAAGAAAATTTCCAAGATCAAGAAGTCGTTACAAGTATGGCTTTAAGCTTCAATGAGGACATGGAAATGACCGCTAAGGTTTACCTTAATAGGATTCTTGGAAATGATGAGATCAATAATCTAAAAGCAAACATAGCTGAAATTTTTCAACTTAAGTCAGATAACATAGAATTTAAAAACGGGGGATTATATGAATGATTTTATTAAGATGCTTAAAGAAAACAAGAAATTAGGTTATGCAATCAATGTATTCATATTATTGATTATAATTTCATTAATATTGAAACTTGATTTCTCAGCATTTACTAATGAAACGAGTCCTTTAAGTTATCAAGAAAACGAAGTGAAAACTGAAAGCTATGTCTACGCTTTAGAAAAAAGGATGGAGGAAATACTTGGCAAGATAGATAATGTAAAAAGTGTGGATGTTATGATTTACACAAAAAGAACACCGATTCTTGAACCTGTTTATGACGAAAACACTAGTAATGAAACAAATATTGAATCCATGAGCGACGGTACTAAAAGAGAGGTGAACAGAGAGACAAAACAAAACAAAGTAATATTGGGAAGGGATAATTCAGTAGTTGAACGGTATTACCAATACCCTGAAATATCCGGAGTGCTTGTAGTAGTAAATTACAATGGTAATAAAGATATTTACACGATTCTTATGAATTCTGTAAAAACTTTATTGGATATCAAATTAAATGATATTGAAATAGTAGTTATTAACTAAGGGGGTAATTATGATAATGAGAAAGGAAACATTAGTATTTTTAGCATCTCTGGCAATAATATTTATTATTGGCTACATAAATATGAGTTTGACGCCGGAAAATGTATATGAAGACCTAGAAACAGGACAATTGGAACAAGCAGAAATGGATAATGACCTTGCCGATATAATTGAAGGTGGCATAAATGAAGTTGATATTGCAGAAATTTTGTCAGGAGAAACAGATTATGAGATCTTAGGAGACATTACTGATTTAGTAGGTGCAGAACAAGCTTCATCTGATGGTGTTATCGGTATGTTGAATGCAAGCTTTGCTAACTTTAAACTTAACAAGGATAAGGGCAATATGGATGTATTAGACTATCTTGAAGAATCTTTATCTTCAAACTTAATTTCTGAAGACACTAAAGCTCAATTTGAACAGCTTTTACTTAAAAAGAATTCCTTTATTCAAGCGGAACAGGGAATTGAACTTATGCTTCAATCAAAGGGATATAATGAATCTATAGTAATTGTAGATGAATCTATGGTAAAAGTAGTTACAAATGATACAATAGAACAGGCAGATGCAACCATTATACTTGATGTTGTAGTTTCAGAAACACAGTATGAGCCTTCTCAAATAAAAATTGTTAAATTCGATAATATAGGTTTGTAAAAATTTACAACTTCTGCTATAATTATTTTAGGAGGTGCTATTATGGATAACGAAAAATTTGAATTTGGTCAGGTAAAAATATCCGATGATGTTGTAATAATTATTGCAGGTATTGCAGCAAGCGGAGTTAAAGGAGTAAATACTACTCGTACGGGTATGGCAGACGGAATCACCAACTTGTTTTCAAAAAACAATTATTCAAAAGGTATAAAAGTAGAAGTTAATGAAAATACAGTAGTAGTAGATATTTTTATCAATGTTGAATATGGCTATAGAATAAATGAAGTAGCCAGAGAAGTTCAACTAGCTATTAAAAAAGAAATTGAGACTATGACAGATTTACAGGTAGCAGCAGTTAATGTCCATGTACTTAACATAGTTCAGGAAAAAATAGAAAAAGTAGTTGAAAAGGACAAGGAAAAAATAATCGAGCCTGCCGACATAACAATAGAATAAAAATAAATAAATTGACAAGATAGATAGGGGACACATCTTGATGTCCCCGTACTGTTTTGTCAATTTACAATTATTTCAAATCGTAGATTTGTCATTGCTATGAATAACGTAAGAGTCATTGCTATAAATAAAGGGCGCAGCCCACGTCATTCTGTGGCACAGCCCTAAGAATCTCATCTCTGACGGGTAGCGATGAATTTAATCAGGAGAAAAACATGAAACGTAAAGAAACAAGAGAAGAAGCTGTAAAAATAGCATATAGTATGGATGTAAACAAGGATTTCAACAAAAATGGTTTGGTAGAATACCTAGAGCACTTTGAGCTTAAGGATATGGATATTGATTATTTAAGCAAAACAATTAGTGACATGATTGATAATATGGATGGAATAGACAAGTATATTACCGATAATTCCAAGGGCTGGAAAATAAACCGTATTGCCAAGGTAGATCTAGCAGTCCTGCGTATTGCACTTGCGGAAATCCTATTTAACGAAACCATACCTGAAAGTGTAGCAATCAATGAAGCTGTAGAAATCAGTAAGAAATTCTCAAATGAAGATTCACACAAGTTTATTAATGGAATTCTTGGTACTGTAGTAAGGTGCATAGGAAAATGACCTACATTCTCGGTATTGATACAAGTGCTTACACCACATCTATAGCCTTAATTGATGCAGAAAACAATGAAATACTTGCAGATGAAAGAAAAATCCTTCAAGTAAAGAAAGGCCAAAAAGGTTTAAGACAGCAGGAAGCAGTTTTTCAACATTTAAAAAACCTTCCTGAACTTTACGCAAGAATAACCCAAGATCTTACAAAAATTAAAATAGTTTCCGTCTCTTCTAAGCCCCGCAATGAAGAAGGCTCATACATGCCTGTATTTATTGTGGGACAAAATTTTGGAAAGCTTATTTCCCATACTTTAAATTGTGAATATATAGAGTATTCTCATCAAGAAAACCATATTTCAGCTTCTTTAATAGACTCATATAAGGAAATTGACCATAGATTTCTTGCCGTCCACATATCAGGTGGAACAACGGAATTTGTAAGAGCCGAGAAATCCATAAAAGGATATGAAACGAAAATTGTTGGTGGAACAAGGGATATTACTTTTGGCCAGCTTATAGACAGGCTTGGGACCTTGATGGAATTCCCATTTCCTTGCGGTAAACATATGGAAGAATACCTCAGAGGAAAAAGCCCTGAAAAAGTTTCTAAACCTAAAATTACTAAGGATTCATATATAAATTTATCCGGAATGGAAAATTACTACGAAAATTTACTTAAAGAACATACAAAAGAAACAATAATAAATTCACTTTTTGAATATATTGCAGAATGCATCCTACATATTATAAAGTCTTTAAATTTAGAAGACAAAAGAGTAATAATATCAGGAGGAGTCGCCTCTAACAGTTATATAAGAAAATATATTATTCATCATCTTAAAGATTATGAAATTATATTTCCTGATATAGAAAATTCTTCTGATAATGGTCTAGGTCTTGCATTTCTGCCTATTATAGATAGGTGGTACAATGAAGCTAAAACCAATTAAGGTATCAAATTTAAACCAATATATAAAAAAATATTTAATGAGTAATTCAATTCTTAATAATTTAAGAGTTGAAGGAGAAATTACAAATATTAGAATGAGCAAGACAGGTTATACATACTTTTCATTATGCGATGAAAGCTCATGTATAAACTGTGTTGCTTTTTTTGCTGATTCGATTTCAAAAAACGGAGATAAAATAATTGCAGAAGGTGAACTGTCCGTTTATGAAGTAAAGGGGACCTACCAGCTAATTGTGAGAAAGATTGAAAGGCTGGGCCTTGGTAAAATCCTTCTTGATTTAGAGCTTTTAAAGGGAAAATTAAAAGCTCAAGGTCTCTTTGATAGAAAGAGGGAAATGCCCCTGTTTCCCCAAAAAATTGGCATAATTACTTCGAAATCAGGAGCTGCAATCAAAGATATTCTTAAAACCTTTGAAGGCGTAAAAGCCAATATAGAAATAACAATCTACAATGCCCTGGTACAAGGTGAAAAATCTAAAGACCATATCATTGACGGATTAAAATATTTCAACGCTGTGAAAACTGATGTAATACTTATTTCTAGAGGTGGAGGGTCTTTTGAGGACTTAAATGTTTTCAACGATATAGACTTGGCCATGGAAGTATATAAATCAAATGTTGTGGTTGTTACGGGAATTGGTCATGAAACAGACAGAACACTGACAGATTATGTGGCAGATGTATATTGCCATACACCAACTGCTGCAGCCGAAAGAATCATAAGGGACTACAAGGATGTGGAAGAAAGGCTTAGCAATCTTTTATATGCTCTCAAATCAAGTACAAATAATATTATCGCCATAAAAAAGGCTGACCTTACATCGTCAAAATATATTTTACGTTCTAGCCTACCCTTAGAAGATATTTATAGGACAAAAAATCTCCTCAATAATTATAAAAATAGCCTAGAAAATGAAACTGATAAATATGTTAAAGAGCTTATTTTCAATCTAAAAATAATGAGCGAAAAATTATCTGCTTTCGATTATAAGAGGCAGCTTGAAAAAGGATTTGCTTTGGTATCTGATATAAGGGGAAATATTATAAAAGATAAAGAACAGTTAAAAGTAAAAGATCTTTTGCGAATAAGGTTTGCAGACTTTGAAGCAGAAGCAGAAACTATTGATATAAAAGAGGTGTAGCATGGAATACGAAAGCTTTGAAAGTGCATTAGAAGAACTTAAGAATATAGTTGAGAAATTTGAAAACAACAAGGATGTTAACTTAGACCAACTTCTTGAAAATTACGAAAAGGGAATGAAGGCATATACTTTTTGTATGAGAAAATTAGACGATACTCAAAAGAAGATTAAAATTATCGATGAGATGCCCTAACCCCATTTTTCAGAGTCTTTTTTCTGAAAAATGAATGGTAGGTCATTCGCAACGAGTTCCCAATTTATGTGACCGTAGGGAGCAAATAAATTGGTGAACGAGACTGCGCAACCTTTATATAGATATGTTTTGCTCATAATAATGCCAATAATTATATTATAGGAATTTATAATTATAAAAAATACTAATTGATATAAGGGAATTCTTA
>CAZTML010000025.1:0-16918 GCA_964614935.1 uncultured Clostridia bacterium
TGTTTTATATTGACATACAAATTTTAATTAAAAGTATACATGTTTTAAAGCTTTATTCAAAAATTTTAGATTCATTACTTTATGTTCACCTAGCTCTATGATATAATCATATCAACAATTCTAATCAGATTTTTACGAAAGGAGTGCGAAGTGACTAATCTAAAAATTGATGACTCTGCTAGGCTAATCGGCAGGCTAAGATTGGGGAATAATGTATATGCCGCACAAGGTGCAGTCCTTAGGTCTATAGATGATTCTTTGAAAATTGGAAACGATTCATGGATTCTTGAAAATTCTGTTCTAATAGGTACAAAAGATCACCCATTGAAAGTTGGAAGCAAGACTGTCTTTGGACACAAATGTGTTGCCATAGGTACTGAAATAGGAAACTTATGTGAAATAGGTAACTGTGTAATATTTATGCCAGGATCAAAGATCGGCAACATGTGCATTTTCGGTGAAGGAACGATTATTCCTGAAGGAGTAAACATACCAGACGGTTCTGTAGTTGTTGGAAGACCAGGTAGAATTATTAGAAAGCTTACTGAAGATGATAAAAATATGGTAGCAAGAATGAGAGGGAACAACATTTCCCTTAATGATTATGTAGAAAATATTGTTTCTTATGAAGCAAAGGAAGGTGAAAAAATGGGAACCTTATATGAGTACAATGGTATAAGCCCTAGAATATCTGAATCAGCTTTCATATATGATTCAGCAGAAATAACTGGTGATGTTATAGTCGGAGAAAACTCCATAATAGCTTCGGGGGTAAGAATTATTGGAAATTCACATGGTCCTATAAGGATTGGAAACAACGTTCAAATTTTAGAAAATTCTGTACTTCACTTGTTGCCCGATAATGAGCTTATCATTGAGGACAATGTAATAATCGGGCCAAGCTGTATGATACATGGCACTACTATTGGTTCAAACACCATTATTGAATCTGGATCTATTATATGTGATTACAGCAAATTAGGAAAGAATGTTTTGGTTAAATCCGGGACATTGGTTAAACAAAGAAGCATTTTTAAAGATAATGAAATTTTAGAAGGATACCCAGCTGATAATATAGGTAATAATGAGAATGTACAAGCAAAACCTGAATGGGCAATATAAAAAGAGGTAAATATACCTCTTTTTTTAGACTGTTAATAAATTATATCTTATTAAGGATTATAATACTTCAGATATATATTCAGCTATATTTAGCGAATGATCTCCTATTCTTTCTAAGTTGCTTATAACATCTAAGAATACTACACCAGAATTAGGATTACATACGAAATCATTTAATCTATCTATATGATTCTTTCTCAGTGTCTTATACATCATATCAATATTTTCTTCATGTTTAGAAACTATATGGCAAGCTTTATCTTCTGCACAAGCCAAAGCGTCTAAAGAGTATTTGTATGCATCCATTGTTAAATTAAACATTTCCTCTATTTCCTTAACTGCTTCTTCAGAAAAGTCTGCCTTGTTTTCAATTTTATATAATATCAATTCTCCAATATTATCAATGTGATCTCCAACTCTCTCTATATCGCTAGTTGCATTCATCAAGACAAACAACATATCTTTTTCGTAACTTGTTAATGAAACTTTATCCAATTTAACAAGATACTCTAAAATTTCTTTGTTTAAACTATTTACTTTTTTCTCAACCTCAAAAACCTTGTATATGGATTCTTCATGATTTTCAAATAAAGCTTTTTTTACTGTTTCAAATTGTTCAATAACTATATTTCCCATATGTAAAACTTCCTTGGCTGTTTGTGTCAAAGCTATAGAATGAGTTGCCAAGATTCTTTCGTCAATGTATTTTGTTATACTTTCTGACTCATGACCTTCTTTTCTGATAATAAATTCAGAGGCTTTAACCAGTAAATTAGAGAATGGAAACAATACTACAACATTCAATACATTAAAGAAAACATGTCCAGCTGCAATTTGCTTAGGTACATCTATAGCTACTATTTCATATACCATCCAGGTAACAGGTTTTCGCAAGAATAACATGAATATAAGAGTTCCTGATATGTTAAATAATAAGTGTATCATTGCTGCTCTTTTTGCGGTTTTATTGGCTCCTATACTTACCAGCATTGCTGTAACACAAGTTCCTATATTCTGTCCGAATATAACAGGATATGCTTGTTCAAATGTTATTACACCTGTTGCAGAGATAGCAATTAACAAACCTGTAGTAGCACTAGAGCTTTGTAGTATCACAGTCATTGCAAAACCTACAAGAATACCTATATATGGATTATCAAGGTTTGACATTATACTTATAAATTCAGGTCTAGTTTGTAAAGGTGCCATTGCAACTTTCATCAAATCCATACCTATAAATAATATACCAAAACCGATTATTACTTCAGCTATACTTTTTGTTTTTTTCCCTTTAGCAAAAAGATATATTACAGCTCCAATACCTACCAATAGTGTTGCAACTTGAGTTATATTAAGTGATACTAATAGCGCTGTTACTGTAGTACCAATATTAGCACCCATTATTATGCTTACAGCCTGATTTAAATTCATTAATCCCGCATTTACAAAACCCACAACCATTACAGTTGTAGCAGTAGAGCTCTGAATTACTCCTGTAACAAGTGTACCAACCAATACACCCATGAGTTTGTTTTTTGTCAGGGCTTCTAAAATGTCTTTCATTTTACTTCCGGCAGCTTTTTGTAGCGCATCGCCCATGTAGCTCATTCCGAAAAGAAATAGTCCTAGTCCTCCAATTAAATTTATTGCAATATCCATAATTCCTCCTATATCATTTGTGGAAATCCCAATTGTCTTAACGCTTCGTACATTACTATATTTACAGAATTAGCCAAGTTTAAAGATCTGGCATGTTCATTGTCAATCATGGGAATTTTAATTCTGTTTTCCATATATTCATTATGTACATAGTCAGGTAAACCTGCAGTTTCTTTGCCAAAGATTATGAAACATCCTTCAGGATATAGAACATCTGTATAAAATCTACTTTCTTTTGTTGTAGAAATAAATACTTTACTTTTATCAGTATTGCTCTTGAATTCTTCAAAATTATCATAGTAAGTTATGTTCACTAAAGACCAATAATCAAGTCCTGCACGTTTTAAATATTTATCACTAACTGAAAAACCCAAGGGTTTTATTAAATGAAGATTTGAGCCTGTTGCAGCACAAGTTCTTGCAATATTACCAGTGTTTTGTGGTATTTCAGGCTCAAATAATACTATATTTATTGACATTTTTCACTCTTTTCTCCTACAAACTAATATCAATTGACAATATATCTATCTTACTCTATATTAAATGCAAATTCAAGACTGCTTTTTTGCATTTTTTTTACAATAATTACACAAGTCTTTTACACTACATATGTCACATTTAGGAGATTGAGCAATGCAAGTTGACCTTCCATGCGTAATTAAGAGGTGGTGCATAAGATGCCACTTATATTTGGGAAGCTTTTTCATCATTTCATCAGATACCTTGTCAGCAGTATTTTCTTTAGCAAGGCCTATACGTTTTGTAGTTCTGAAAACATGAGTATCGACGGGAAAGGCAGGAATGTTGAAAGCTTCTACTAAAACTACCGATGCAGTCTTCCTTCCGACACCCGGTAAGGACATTAAATCTTCCATATTTTTTGGCACTTGACCATTAAATTTATCTCTCAAGTCCCTTAGCATCTTATAAATATTCTTTGCCTTAGTCTTGTATAAACCTATTTTTTTAATCTTTTTTTCTATTTCTTCTTGACTTAAGGTCAAGAAAGAATCTAAGTCCGGATATTGCTTGTACAAATCTTCAGTTACCTTATTAACACTTATATCAGTAGCTTGTGCACTAAGTATTGTTGATACTAAAAGTTGAAAGGGTGTCTCATAGTCAAGACCGCACTTAGCATCAGGATAGGCTTCTTTTAATAATTCATATACTTTTTCACTTTTAGTCATTAAAAAATCTCCTTGTAACAATTTAATATTTCTACTCTTTCATCATAGTCAACAAATGAAATTATCTTGTTTATTGATTCTTCACACATTGTTTTATTGTTGGATACAACAGCAAATCCTATTGAAGATCTGTTCCATAATTCGTTGAAACCTACCTCTGCAACAGAAGCATTAAATTTTGACTTTATCCTTTGAATTATGCTTTTTACCACCTGTCTTTTTTCTTTCAGTGAATTAGCCTCATATATTAAAATTTCAATTTCACAGGAACATACTATCATCTTGCACCTCCAATAATTTTAAATATTCATCTTTTATATTTGCGTTTTCATATTTTATATTTCTATACAATATATCCTTAGCCAATGATTTATTTAACTTTAATAAACACCAGCCAGCATAAATTTTTATCATTTCAGATGGATTTTCAAGCTCAGTTTTAACGTTTTGAAACATTGAGTTGATTTTAAGATTCCCCATTGCTATAAGACTATTCCTTTTCCAAACATTTCTGCCTCTCCAGCTTCCTGCCATATGTCCATATTTGTTTGTAAAAGCCTTGTTTGTTATAGAAAGAAGTTCTTGTAAATCAACAATTAAATCAGAATAATCTTCACATGTATTTTCATTTAAAATCTTTTTATTTTTAGGACATACTATTTGACATATATCGCAACCGTATATTTGCCTACCCATATTTTCTCTGTATTCCAAGGGAATGTAATTCTTTGTCTGAGTTAAATAGGATACACATTTTGTAGGATTAATGCCTCCTTCATCAAAAATAGCATGATTAGGGCAAGACTTTACACATATATTGCATGTTTCACATACATCTTCTTCATTTGTATTATCTCCTTCTATTTCAATATCAGTCAGGATATATCCTAAATTCATAAATGAACCTAAATTTTTATTAATAAGAAGGCTGTTTTTACCGTAGTTCCCTAATCCAGCACTATTGCATATTTCTTTATCTATAAGAAAAGATGTATCCACAGCAGCAACATATTTAAAAGAAGTAAATCTCATTATTTCTTCAGCTAATTTAATCAATATTGAGTTTACTTTCTTGTGGTAGTCTAAACCGTGAGAAGACACACTTAATAGACCCTTGTTTTTAGAAATAGGTATTTTGTAACCTTGACCATAAGGGACGCCTAGGGCAATTATAGACTTTACTTCAGGAAATAAATTCTTTGCATATAGTCTTTTATTTATATTTTGCTCTTCAATTTCACAGCTTTGATTCTTGTTTTTCCTGCTTATTAAAAAATAATCCAAATAAGAATAATCTGTTCTAGAAGTTATTCCCACAGTTTCAATCCCTAATTTATAAGCAGCATCTAAAATAATTTTTCTCATAGTATTGCGGCATTCCGAGGACGGACCTTGAAATTCGGCAGGATGACAAAAACCCCGTCCCCTTATCAGTCCCCTTGTCACTTTCTTTTTTATCCTAAGTACGGGGACATTCCTTTAATGCTTACCCACAAAGACTTAGATTACATTAAAGGTGTGTCGCCCCTCATTATCTTATCATAAACAATTAAAATATTGAAGAACAAAAAATGGTACAGTAAGTTATGTACTTACTGTACCTCAAGAGAGAATATTTATTTATAGAACTTTGTATATCCATCCTTCAGGAGCTTCTATGTCGCCCATCTGAATTCCGTACAAAGTATCATATAATTTTTTGGTTACAGGTCCTACTTCTGTTTCGCTGTGGAATACATGGAATTTTCCTTTATGCTCAATTCCTCCTATAGGTGTAATAACTGCCGCTGTTCCGCAAGCACCTGCTTCTTTTAAATTATCTAATTCATCAATATATACATCTGTTTCAAGAGCCTCCATATTCAAGTAATCTCTTGCTACCTGCATTAAGGAAATTCTTGTTATACTTGGAAGGATTGAAGATGAATGAGGTGTTACAAACTTATCGTCTTTGGTAATACCAAAGAAGTTAGCAGCCCCTACTTCATCAATTTTTGTATGTGTTAAAGGATCTAAATAAATACAATCAGCAAATCCTTTTTTAATAGCCTGCATATGAGAATGTAAGCTTGCTGCATAGTTTCCGCCTACTTTTATCTTTCCTGTTCCCTTTGGTGCGGCCCTGTCTTCATCAGTTGTGATAAAGTTTACAGGATTCATGCCACCTTTAAAATATGGACCTACCGGCATGCAGAAAATACTAAAAATGTATTCGCTTGCAGGTTTTACCCCTATATTATCTCCAACTCCTATTACGTAGGGTCTTAAATACAAGGTTGCACCTGTGCCATACGGAGGTACCCAGGCTGCATTAGCTTTAACAACTTGAACACAAGCATCTATAAATTTTTCAACAGGAACTGTTGGCATCATTACTCTTTCACAGCTTGTTTGCATACGTTTTGCATTTTGGTCTGGTCTAAATAGTTGAATTCCACCATCCTTAGTGCCGTAAGCCTTCATTCCTTCGAAACATTCCTGTCCATAATGTAGACATGTGGAACCTTCACTTATATGTACCTTATTGTCCTCTGTTAGCTGTCCATCGTCCCACTTTCCATCCTTCCAGTAAGAAATATATCTTTTATCAGTTTTAATATAAGAAAACCCTAACTCAGACCACTTAATGTCCTTTTTTTCCATTTCTCTACCTCCTTATTTTTAAAGTTGAGGACATTTCCATTTCAGTATGTCCTCTTTATTTTTGTATATTAACACTTTAATTAATAAATATCAACCAAATTCTGGGGACGGATTGAAATTCCGGGATGACAACAACCCCGCCCCTTGTCACCTATTACTTTACTGCTTGTGCACCTTTAAGAAGAGCTTCTTTGTTTAAAGGAACAAGGTCTGTTTTATCTTCTCCAAAAACTTTTACAAATGCATCTAACACTGATTCAACTTCAACAGCTTTGCTAAGTTCCAAGTAAGCTCCTAGCATAACCATATTTGCCACTTTAGCATTTCCCAATTCTGTTGCTAACTCATTAGCAGAAATATAGTGAACATCTAAATCTTCTCGTGAAGGTTTAGCATTTATTAATGATTTGTTAATTAGTAATTTTCCCCCAGGAACTAATTCTTTTTCAAACTTGGTCATTGAAGGTAAATTCATAACAATTGCTGCAGTTCCATCTTTTGAAATAAGAGGTGAGCCAACTTCATCGTCTGAAACAACAACAGCACAATTTGCTGTACCTCCCCTCATTTCAGGTCCGTAAGAAGGCATCCATGTTACATGTTTTTCTTCAAGCATTCCGGCATAAGCCAGTAGTCTACCGATAGCCATTACTCCTTGGCCACCAAATCCAGCCATAATTACTTTTTCTTCCATTACCTTCCCTCCTCGAAATTTCTGAAATTTCCTAACGGATAATATGGAATCATATTATCTCTCAGCCAGTCCAATGATTGTACGGGTGTAAATCCCCAGTTAGTCGGGCATGTTGATAATACTTCTACAATTGCAAAACCTTCCCCTTTAATTTGACATTCGAATGCTTTCTTTATAGCTTTTTTAGCTTTTCTTACATTTGCCGGAGTATCAACTGAAACTCTTTCTACAAATTTAGCTCCATCAATAGTTGCTAATAATTCAGACATTTTTATAGGTTTACCACTTAGGGCTTCATCTCTACCAAAAGGAGATGTTGTAGTCTTTTGTCCCACAAGTGTTGTTGGAGCCATCTGTCCACCAGTCATTCCATATATAGCATTATTAACGAAAATTGTAGTAATTTTTTCACCCCTATGGGCTGCATGAACAATTTCAGCAGTTCCAATAGAAGCTAAGTCTCCATCACCTTGGTAGGCAAATACAACCTTGTCAGGATGAACTGCTTTAATACCTGTAGCAACTGCAGGCGCTCTACCATGAGCGGCTTCTTGCATATCACAGTTAAAATAATTATATGCTAAAACTGAACATCCAACAGGAGCTACTCCAATTGCATCACCCAAAACCCCTAATTCAACTAATGCTTCAGCAACTAACTTATGGATTACACCATGAGTACAGCCAGGGCAATAATGAAACGGAACATCTGTTAAACCCTTTGATTTTTCATATACAATCGTCATTACTATTTACCTCCTGCTATTTTTTCAATATTTGCCAAAATAGAAGCTGGTGTTGGAACCATCCCACCTTGAGTTCCATAAAAATATACAGGCAGTCTTCCGGCAATACCAATTTTTATGTCATCTAATAATTGTCCCTGGCTCATTTCAACTCCAAGTATACCTTTTGCATTGGGTCCTATTTCTTTATATACATCATATGGGTATGGCCACAAGGTTATTGGTCTTATCATTCCAACCTTTATTCCTTTTTCTTCAGCCATTTTTATTGCGGTTTTAACTATTCTTGAAGTAGTTCCGTAAGCAACACATACAACCTCTGCATCTTCTAAGCCAAATGCTTCATAACGAACTTCATTTTCTTCCATCTTTTTATATTTTGCTTCTAATTTTCGGTTGTGGGCATGACACTCTTCTGCTTGCAAAAACAAGGAGTTGACAACAACAGGTTTCCTTTTCCCTCCTGTACCGGTAGTAGCCCATTCCTTAGCTGGTAAATCTATGGGTTCAGGCTCTTTAAACTCTACAGCCTCCATCATTTGACCTATCATTCCATCTGCAGCAATTAATACAGGGTTTCTATAGTAATCGGCCTTATCAAATGCCAACATAACATAATCAACAATTTCCTGAATGCTTGCTGGTGCATAACATAACGTCCTGTAGTCACCGTTTCCGCCACCTCTTGTTGATTGATAATAATCTGCCTGTCCTGGCTGTATACTTCCAAGTCCCGGTCCCCCTCTCATCATGTTAACGATAACACATGGAATTTCAGCTCCGGCACAATAAGTAATACCTTCTTGTTTCAAGGAGATTCCCGGGCTTGAAGATCCAGTCATAACTCTGGCTCCTGCTCCACCTGCTCCATAAACCATATTTATAGCAGCTATTTCACTTTCTGCCTGTAAAAATACTCCGCCTGCTTCAGGCAATGCTTTTGACATATATTCAGGGATTTCACTTGATGGAGTTATAGGATATCCGAAAAAATACTTACAGCCTGCTTTTATGGCAGCAGCTCCAACAGCTTCATTACCTTTCATTAATACCTTTGACATAATCTACCTCCACTATAATCTTTCTACTGTAATTACTGAATCAGGACACATAATTGCACAATTAATACAAGCTATACACTTATCTTGGTCTATACAATGTGCCGGACTGTAACCCTTACTATTTATTTTTTCATTATTTAGTTCAAGTATCTTAACCGGACAAACCACCACGCAAAGTTCACAACCTTTACATGCATCATCATTAAATGTAACCCTACCTTTTGCCATTATAATACCTCCTTTAAGACATCCACTCTTCCCTCATATACAGATTTATGGGGAATATCTTTTCTAATATTTCTTTGTTGTTAATTTTTTCAGCTGTTTCTTTTACTACTGCTTCATATCTTATGGGAATATCTACTTCCCATGATACCTTTTTAGTAAGTTCATGCCCAAATTCCACATCTTCTACCCTTGTATCTTTAAGCATATGAGTGTTGTTAATTAATCCTGTAATCTTTAGTCTAGACGTAGATTCAATCATTTTCATATATTTTAAAACGCCTTCAACCGTACTTGTTTCAGGTCTCCTACCATTAATTACGTAAAACATATCATATTCAACGTTTTTAATTTGATCTGCATATCTTGAAAGCACTCTTGCTCCAACTGGATCTCCGCCAACGTCTAGTACAGATTTTTCATTCTGATTTAATATAACACCTGTTAATTCAGCCGGAAGAGCAGGTAGATCAAGAGCAGTGTTTCTGATGCTTGAGTCAAACAGCTTAATTCCTATACTTTCAAAGTATTCTCTTTTTTCCCTTGATCTGAAATAAGGATTAACTATATCCAAGTCTGCAATACTAACATTCTCATCCATTTCTTTCATCTTAACAGCATAGTTAACTGCAAATTCAGTTTTACCACTGCCATAATGACCTATCACAATTACCAATCTTTTGTCATGCACTAAATACCCCTCCTTTCAAGAATTTTTAATTATGTCTATTTATATATTTTTGCTTTTTCAATACCGTTTAAAACTCTTAATCCGCCTTGAGCTAAAGCTAAAAGTTCATCCTCGCCGGGATATGCTATTACCTCAGCTATAAAATTAACCTTTTTCTCAATCATTTGAACAAAACCTTTATCGTAGGCAATACCACCTGTAATTAAAATTGCATCTACATTTCCGTCTAGGGCTACTGAGTATTCTCCAATTGCTTTAGCAACTTGATAAGCCATAGCAGAATAAATGAGTTTTGCTTTTTCATCGCCTGCATTTGCTTTCTCACCAACTACTTGAACATTGTTTGTCCCTAAATGGGCACTAATTCCACCCTTGCCTGCTATAATCTTATTAATTTCAGCTTCAGTATATTTACCGCTAAAGCATAGTTTAACAAGCTGTCCTGTGGGTAATGTTCCTGATCTATCAGGTGATAAGGGGCCTTCACCGTTTAGTGCATTATTTACATCTATAACTCTTCCCTTTTCATGAGCCCCTACAGATATTCCGCCACCTAAATGAGCAATAACAAAATTCATTTCTTCATATGTTTTGCCAAACTTTTCTTTTGCTGCTCTTCTTGCAACTGCTTTTTGATTTAAAGCATGCCAAATACTAACTCTTTCAAAATTAGGATGTCCGCTTACTCTTGCCACATCTTCCATTTCATCAACCACTACAGGGTCTACAATGAAGGATGGAATATTTACTCCATCAGCAATTGATCTCGCTAAAAGTCCCCCCAAATTTGAAGCATGTTCACCCTTTACATTGGTTTTTAAATCTTCAATCAATTTATCATTTACGGTATAGGTTCCACCTTCAATAGGATTCAATAAACCTCCCCTTCCCACAACGGCATCAAGTTCATCAAGTGACATATTATTTTCCTTTAAGGTTGAAATAATAAGGTCTTTTCTGAACTGAAACTGGTCTACTACCTTGTTGTATGGTTGAAGTTCTTCATTTGTATGTCTAATTGTTTTTTCAAAAATCATATTTTCATCTGTATAAACTGCTATTTTTGTAGATGTTGATCCTGGATTAATAATTAATTGCTTCATGTCTATCTCCTTTATGAACATGTTACTGCCAATACAATCGAATTTAATTTTGACTCATCTGAATCTGCTCTTGATGTAAGTACAATAGGAGCACCTGCACCTAAAATTATTCCTGCACTTTTTGAATCTGAAAAATAAGTTAATGCTTTATATAGAACATTGCCTGCCTCGATATTAGGCATTAATAGAAGGTCTGCATCTCCTGCAACTTGCCCTTTTACTCCCTTAACAGCTGCTGCTTCCTTAGAAATAGCATTGTCTAGGCCAAAAGGTCCTTCGATTATACAATCTTTGATTTGACCACCTTCATACATCTGAACAAGTTTTTGTGCATCCAGAGTTGCCGGCATATTTTCCGATACCTTTTCCTTAGCACATACAAGAGCTACTTTAGGTTTTTCAATGTTTAAGGAATGGCATAGCTTTAAGGAATTCTCAATTATTTGTTTCTTTTCTTCAGCACTTGGTGCAATATTCATGGCTGCATCTGTTACAAATAATAACTTATGGTATTTTTCAAGTTCAAAAACCGCTACATGACTTAAAATATTGCCGGTCCTAAGACCAATTTCTTTATCAAGAATAGCCTTGAGGATGATAGAAGTATCTACTAATCCTTTCATAACAATATCTGCCTTACCACTGGATACCAATGATACTGCAGTCCTTGCTGCTTGCTGAGGTTCTCGTTCGTCAATTACTTCAATATTTTCAAGTTCAAAATTTATCGCTTTTGATATTTCTACAATTCTTTCTTTATGGCCAACTAAAATCGGAATACAAATATTTTCCTTAACAGCAGCTTGTATAGCCCTTAGGACATCATCATCCTGTGCAGCTGCAACTGCTATTTTTTTAGTTTTGGCACTTCTTGCCCTTTCAATCATTTGACTAAAACTCTTCATAATCTCACCTCTCATTACATAACTAGCAATAATTATGCCAAAAATTTCAAAAAATCAAACATTGAAATCCCAACGATTGATTTTATACAATCTATATATTTAATTACTATGAAATATTTTGCATGCAATATATTTCATGTTTTATTTTTTTTGCAAAAAGCTGCATACTAAGATATGCCATACTTATCCATCTTATAATACAAGGACCTTAAGGATATACCTAATAGCTTTGCAGTATGGGTTTTATTCTGCTTGCATTTGGCATATACATTCTTTATATATTCAGATTCAGTTTTGCTTAAAACGTTATCCAAAGTCGTAACATCATCACTAATTGATACAAGGCAATTTTCATCAACTTGATTTTTACCTGTATAAAGTTGAGGTAAGTGTATTGTATCTATAATTCTTTCGTTAATATTCATATAAATTATTGACCGCCCAATAATATTTTCCAATTCCCTTACATTGCCAGGCCAAGAGTGTTTCATTAAAACATCTAAAGCTTCAGATGAAATATCTACAATATTTCTTCCATATTCATCATTAAACTTTGAAATGAAATTCTTAGTCAACAAGGGGATATCCTTTATCCTATTACGAAGGGGCGGAATGTGTATGGGAAGAATAGATAGTCTATAAAATAAATCCTCTCTGAATTTACCTTCCTTTATGGACTCTACCAGATCCACATTTGTTGCGGCAATTACCCTTACATCTACTTGAATATTCTTATTGCTGCCAACCCGCATTATTTCTTTTTCCTGTAAAACCCTGAGTAACTTTGCCTGAGTATTTAAGCTAATTTCAGAAATTTCATCAAGAAATATAGTACCCTTGTTAGCTTCTTCAAAAAGACCCTTTTTACCACCCTTTAATGCTCCTGTGAAAGAACCTTCTTCATATCCGAAAAGTTCACTTTCAAGCAATGAATCAGACAATGCTGCACAATTTACCCTTACAAAATTATTATGAGACCGAGAGCTTTGAGCATGGATCGAATTGGCAAACAATTCCTTTCCAGTTCCGCTTTCCCCTCTTAATAATACAGTTGCTGGAACTTTTGCAGCTTTTTCAATAAGCTTTTTTACTTCAATTATTGAATTTGATTCTCCAATTATGTCTTCAGGTTTATACTTATAAGTAAGCTCCCTTAACTTCTTTTCAGCTTCCTCTAACTTATCGGTCAAGTCCTTTATTCCCGACATGTCATGGAGAACTGCAACGCTTCCTCTCATTTTACCGCTAACAATAATTGGAGCTGCTTGAGCTACAACAGTCTTGCCGCTAGGTCTAAGTTTTAACTTCGTGTTAGCAACAGGTTTATTGGTTGAAAGCACCTTCAAGTGCACACTTTCTCCTTCTTCAATGTCAAAAAGTGCATTTTTGCCAATTACATCATCATTATCAATACCTGTTATTTTCGTGTAAGCAGGATTAACCAAGAGGTGTTCGCCTTTTTCATTTACAACACTTATTGCATCCTGTGTAGCAAGAAATACAGCTTCTAACAATCCTTGATAATCCATACTGTTAAAATTATTTTTCAACATAATACCTCTAATCTTCTACGGTAGGGGCTTCAATTTCACCATTAGTCTCAGATTCTATAATTTCTAAATCAAGAGTCTCTTTGCTAAGGATTATTTCATTGAAAGTAAATTCTGAAACAATCTCTAAAGAAAGGGTATTCATTCCCAGCCTTGTTTCAGCTAAATCTCCTGTCAAGATTAAATCACTTTTTGTCAAGGAATTTATCATGGTTGATGTTCCCCATAAAGTCACAACAATTTCTTCTCCTGTTTCCCCTAAGACTAAATCAGTATTTTCACTTTGATTAATAAACTGTATTTCATCTTGCTTAAAAGTAAATTCCTTGTCAATAATTTTTTCTACAACTGTATTTACTACAGGTACTGTCTCTAAATCCAAGAATATCAAGCCATCTGTGTCCAATATATTTCTTGAAACAAGTGTATTATTAATTGAATCTGTTATATCTAATTCTTCTAAAGTAAGTTCAGTAATAGTATCTAAAAGCTCTTGTTTACCTGCTATTCTTACCCTTTCAGGTCTTACGGTTACCTCTACCAATTCATAACCATCTTCTGGTGTTCCAACTACATTTGGTTTAAGAGATAGATATTTTGTTGGATAAATTGGTACTGAAACCTGTACATTTCCAGTTGGTGCGGATAAAAATATTTCAGTGTCCTTATCGTCATATATTGCAACGGGAACCGTTCTAAGGACTGTATTTGTTGCTCCATCAATATTTATTGTTGCTACTGCAAGACTAGCAGAATTTATAATACTTCTAGGTCCTCTTATCCTTACAGATGAAGGATTTGAAACAGCTTGGTCCCTGTAATAATTATTAGCATGGACGCCATCAAATATTACTGAAACATCCATTACCTTAGATATTATTCCTTCCATATTAACCGGTATTTGGGATGGAGAAACACTTGCAATTTCAATGTTGCCTGGTCCTGTTATGTCTACCTTTACATTTGTAATACCCTCGCTTAAACCTACGACATCTATAGACGCAGAAAAGTCCCTGCTTTTAATATTATTTAATTGATCTGACATTCCGTTTGCTTTCACTGTTACAGTAATGTTTTCTTTATCTTGATTCATCATTACTAAGTTTTGATTTTCTACAGTTGATAAATTCTTTATTGTTACAGGTATATTGTAATAGGTTTGTTCTAATACTGGATTTGTTATATACATGACAGTCAGCCAAAGACCAATTGAAACAACTAAACAAACAATCCGAATTATTAATTTATCGTTTTTTGTCTTCATTTCGATTTCTCCACTTATCTATAAGATTTACCTTGTCATTTTCTAAATATATGCTTGATAATAAGGTTTCAAGTTCATCATTTTGAATATTCCTATAAAGTCTACCTTCAACAGCATATGAAATATATCCTGTTTCTTCAGAAACTATCAAAGCAATAGCATCTGATTTTTCAGTCATTCCTATGGCAGCCCTGTGTCTTGTCCCTATATCTTTGCTGAGAAGGTTGTTTTCTGTAAGAGGTAAGAAACAGCCTGCTGCTTTTATAGTATAATCCTTAATTATAACTGATCCATCATGTAGTGGTGTGTTTGGTATAAAAATATTAATTAGTAGTCCGCTTGAAATATTTGCATTTAATATAGTTCCGCTTTCAACTATGTCATTAAGTCCTATTTGTTTTTCAAAAATAATTAAAGAACCTATTTTCTGTCTTGCTAGAGAGGTTGTCGCTGATATGATTTCTTTGATAATTTCTTTGGAAGTTTCGTTTGTTTTTTCAACATTTGATAAAGTAAAAGAAGTCCTACCTAAATACTCAAGGGCTCTTCTTATTTCAGGCTGGAAAACAACTAGGAGGGCAATTAATCCAACCTGAAATGTATTTTGTAAAATAAATTCAACCATGTATAAATCAAATATCATAGATATAGGAATTAGTGCAACCAAGAGCACAATACCCTTAACCAATTGTTTTGCTCTCATGTCTCTTATAAGTATATAACCGTGATAAAGAACATAGTAAACAATAGCAATATCCACTATGGTATTAAACCCCACATTTGATAATATTAATTTAATCTTATCCATAAACTCCATAAGATATCCCCCACATTATTCCGCATTCATTTGCGCCATAGTATCTGCATACGATCTGTTCATTCTTGCTTTTGAATCTTCATCTAACTCTGCACTTTCAATATAATCTATAATCGGGTATACAACGTGTTCTGCTGTGCCATCTTCTTTAAAACCCTTGTAAACCCACAAAGGTATATAGTTTATGTTTTCAATTGTTACTTGACCGGTTTCACCCTTTTTTTCTATTTCTATGTCAATTATAAGTCCATCTTCTGTATATTTAGAAACATGCTCAGTCATACCATATGGCACCAAAGTTTCGACCCTTTGATTAGATATGAAGTTACCCATTGAGTAGGCTACAAATTTTGTTTGGCCGTCATAATCCAATGTTTGGCTAGGCTGTATAACATGAGGATGACTTCCCAATAATATGTCTACACCTTCCCTAAACAGCATATCAGATAATATTTCTTGTCTTTGTGCCTGAATTCTTGAATATTCATCACCCCAATGTAAAAATGCAACTATTACATCTGCATCTTGTTCTTTTGCATAATTAATATCTTCCTTCATTTTTCCTTCATCAAAAATATTAACCATTGCATCTAAATCTCCCGGGCTTAATACAGATTCTAGCCCATTGACCATTTCTGTATAAGAAAGAAAGGCAAACTTTATACCTTTAACTTCCTTAACTAAAACCCTTGTTTCAGGCTTTTCTACAAATGTGCCGATGGTTTCCATTCCTCTTGCTTTAATTTGCTCAATTGTCCTTATAATACCTGCCTTTCTCGTATCAAGGCTATGGTTATTAGCAGTTGATAATATATCAAAACCTGTATTTTTTATAGCATCTAGTACTTCATCAGGTGCATTAAACAAAGGATAACCTTGATAGGCATATACTTCATTTCCTGCAGTTGTACCTTCAAAATTAGCAATAGCAATGTCTGCTTCTTGTATAATATCTTTTATGGCTTTAAAGGAATTGTTGAAATCATAGGTGTTTGAAGAGGCATCATAAGCTCCATCGATTTGTGATGGGTGAAACATTATGTCGCCTGTAGCTCTAATTCTTACTGATACATCTTCAGGCACTTGAGGCGTTTCTTTAGGAACTTCATTTGGTTTATCTTTTTTATTTACTCCTGTTGTAGGTTCTTTTACAGGTGCTGGTTCTTTTTCATCTTTACCCATACCTTTTACAACAAAAGAAGCTGCTAAAACACCAACCAATATTAATAGTGACCATGACATTAATTT
>CAZTML010000026.1:0-16095 GCA_964614935.1 uncultured Clostridia bacterium
ACAAATATGGAGTTGCTTCCCTATGCGTTGGAGGCGGCCCAGCAATAGCATCAGTTCTTGAATTGTTATAAAAAAATTGTCATCCTTTGCTTACGCTCAGGATGACAATTTTTAATTAGCCATCAACTCAGTCCATCTGGAGGTGTACATATCCATAAATTCTTTCGGGTCTCTAAGCATTTCCATATTTGCTATATCTTCTTCTGGAATGTTAAATGCCTCGTTGTTTAATAATTCTTCATCAACTTCCTTTAAAGCTTCTGTGTGAACAGTGGAGTACCATACTTCATCAATATTTCTTAGAGTTGCTTCAGTTGAGCAAAGAAAATCTATAAACTTCTCAGCTAAAGGCTGATTTTTGGTTGTTGTAGGAATAAACATAGCATCAATCCAGATGTTGCTACCTTCTTTAGGAATAACAAAGTCTAAGTTTTCATTTTCAGCCATCGCTGCAACAGCTTCACCTGACCACACTAGAGCCATATCAGCTTCTTCATTAATCATAATATCGGGAGCCCCATCCGTAATATAAGCCATAACCAAAGGTTTTTGCTCGATTAACAATTCTTTAGCTTCATCCAATTCTTTCTCATTTGTAGTGTTCATAGAATAGCCTAAAATTTTAAGGGCTGTAGCAAAGGAATCTCTTTGAGAATCCATCATAATAATTCTCTGGCTGTAATTTTGGTCCCAAAGCATTTCCCAGCTATCTGAGGAAGCATCTACAGTTTCCTTGTTATAAAGTATTCCCAAGGTTCCCCAGAAATAGGGCACAGCATATTCATTAGTTGGGTCATAAGGATGATTTTTAAAATCTTCATCTATATATTTAGCATTCGGAATGTTATCGAAATTTAATTTATTAACCATTCCTTCATTAATCATTCTTTCAATCATATATTCGCTAGAAATTATCAAATCATAATTTGAAGCACCTGCTTTTGCTTTAATGTACATTTCTTCAGGAGTAGCATAAGTATCATATTTTATAGTAATATTATGCTCTTGTTCAAATTCTTTCAATAAGTCTCTGTCAATGTAAATATCATAGTTTAATATACTCAATGTTTCCTTTTCTTCAGAAGAACATCCAGTGGCAGCTAGTAAAATCATTATTAATACTGCCCCAATTAATAAAACTCTTTTCATTTTATACCTCTCTTTTTAATTTCTTTTTTTCAACACCATTTGTTCTTTTATTTATTAATATCATTAACAATAACACTACTGTCAGCATTATTGTAGATAGTGCATTGATTGTGGGACGTACACCCCTTCTTGCCATAGAGTAAATAACTATGGAAAGATTTGTTACACCTTCACCCTTGGTAAAGTAAGATATGATGAAATCATCAATTGATAGGGTAAAAGCCATCAAAAATCCTGTTACTATCCCTGGTTTTATTTCAGGAATAATTACCTTCCTAAGTGCATACATAGGGGTTGCCCCTAAATCCATTGCTGCCTCGGTCATGTGTTTGTCCAGCTGTTTTAACTTTGGCAATATGGACAAAATTACATAGGGAATGTTAAAGACTATGTGAGACAACAACATTGTATTAAATCCAAAATCCATATTAAATGAAATATATAATATCATCAGTGAAATACCTGTAACAATATCAGGATTTACAACAGGGAGATAGTTTACATTCAATACCATGGATTTCATTTTTCCCCTCATAGAGTTTATTCCTATAGCAGCAAAGGTACCTATAATTGTTGATACTATTGCTGAAACAATTGCTATTGATACGGTGTAGTAAAAGGCTGACCGTATATCATGGTCCTGGAAAAGCTCAATGTACCACTTTAATGAAAATCCTGTCCAGTTTCCTCTTGATTTCGATTCATTAAAGGAAAAGACAGCAAGAACTATAATTGGTGCATATAGGAAAATAAATATTATACCCATGTATATCTTAGACAAATATTTTTTTACCATAATCTTGCTCCTCCCTCCTTATCAATATCAAATTTGTTCATAATTGACATGGATAATAGTATTATAAGCATCATTATCATGGATATGGCTGAACCGAAGTTCCAGTCTCCATTTAAAATAAAGAGTTTTTCTACTAAGTTTCCTATCATCATATTCTTGTTTCCTCCTAGTAGCTGAGGAATTATAAAAGTGCTCACAGCAGGCATGAAAACCATTATAATACCCGAAATTACCCCAGGCATACTTAAGGGCAGAATTACCTTTCTAAAAACAGTTTTTCTGTCTGCTCCTAGGTCATCAGCCGCCTCCAAAAGACCATTATCCATTTTACTTAAGGCAGTGTAAATTGGAAGTACCATAAAGGGTAGAAAATTATACACCATACCCATTACAGTAGCCCCTCTCGTGTAAAGCATGTTAAATCTCGGTAGACCTAAAAAGGCAAAAAAGTTATTTAATATTCCATTGTTTCCAAGTATAGTCATCCATGCATAGGTTCTAAGTAGCATATTCATCCACATAGGTAAAATACACAGAAATAACAAGGTATTTCTCTTTGAAATATGTGTATTTGAAATTATATATGCTGCAGGGTACCCAAGTAGCAGGCATATAACTGTTGAAATAGCTGCTAAGTAAATAGAATCCCACAAAATATTCAAATACATAGGGTCAAAGAATTTTTTATAATTTTCCAATGTAAATTGAATTGTTGTAAGTCCGTTTGATTCCTTTGTTGTAATAGAGTATAAAAGCACTAAAAACGCCGGTAAGGCAATAAATATAATTATCCACACCACATAGGGGTAGGCAAAATACTTTGTTCTGTCTTTCATAGCTATTCTCCCTTAAACATAATATGAATGTCGTCAGGCGTTAGGGTCAAACCAACTGTTGTACCTATAGGAGCCATGTCTGTTGAATGAACTAAAAATTCATACCCGTTAGCAACTATGTCCATTTCCCAGTGAACACCTTTAAATATAACCGATGTAACAACACCATCTAGCTTTCCCTCTCCTGCAGGAGTTAAATCCAAGTCTTCGGGACGAATTACTACTCCAACTTCTTCTCCTCTCCCATAACCTGTATCAACACATTCAAATTTTTGCCCTAAAAATTCAACCAAGTAATCATCGATCATTACGCCGTCTAAAATATTACTTTCTCCTATAAAATCAGCAACAAATGCATTTTCCGGTTCATTGTATATGTCGGTTGGGCTTCCCATTTGCTGAATAATTCCATCATTCATAACTACGATAGTGTCAGACATAGTAAGAGCTTCTTCCTGGTCATGGGTTACATATATAAATGTAATACCTAATTGTTGCTGCATAGCTTTTAACTCATGCTGCATTTCTTTTCTAAGTTTTAAATCTAAAGCTCCTAAAGGCTCATCTAGTAAAAGGACTTTTGGTTCATTTACCAGAGCTCTAGCAATGGCAATACGTTGCTGCTGTCCTCCACTTAACTGGTCAATTCGTCTTTTGCCGTAATTTTTTAAATTGAAAAGCTCAAGCATCTTCTCGACCTTGCCTGTAATTAAACTTTCATCCATTTTTTGAATTCTAAGACCAAAAGCTATATTTTCAAAAACATTTAAATGTGGAAACAAGGCATATTTTTGAAATACAGTGTTTAGCTGTCTTTTAAAAGGAGGAACATCATTTATTAAATGACCATCAAAATACACTTCACCTTCAGTTGGTGTTTCAAATCCTCCAATAATTCTAAGAGTTGTTGTTTTTCCACATCCACTCGGTCCCAACAATGTTAAGAATTCATTCTTCTTAACAGATAAAGAAATATCATCAAGAACAATTTCTCCGTCAAATTTTTTAGTTATATTGTTCAATTGAATAATTGCATTGTCCATTTTTGCCTCCTATTAAAAATTCGGGGGAGTGCTTATCCAAAGTACTCGTGCCGTAGTTTTGCTTGTATTTTCTATAAAGTGACTTTTATTTGCCTTAATATAAAAGGATTCACCTTTTCTAACTTTATAAACTTGGTTTCCATAATTCAACAGGATAGAACCGTTTAAAACATAACCAAATTCTTCCCCATCGTGAGGATCGTCTGGCTTTATTTTACTGTGGCCTCCAATTTCAACCAAGATGGGTTCCATCTTGTATTTTTGAGCATTTGGAACAATCCAGTTTATAATATAATTATCATCTGATTCCTTTACAAACACATCTTCTTGTTTAAATACTACCTTGTCGTCTACAGCTTCGTTAAAAAAGCCTCCCAAATCAGTACCCAAACATTCTAAAATGTCCTTGAGAGTTGCTATGGAAGGAGAGGTCAAATCTCTTTCCAACTGTGAAATATATCCCTTTGTTAATTCACATCTATCTGCTAATTCTTGCTGGGTGAGGGAATTGGCAACTCTTAATCTTTTTAAATTTTCTCCAATATTCATCTTTACCTCACAAACTTTACTAAACTCCAAGTTTACACTTACTAAACTTTTAATCAGTTTTTATTATACATACGGAATACCACCCTGTCAATAATAAAAATAAATATTTTTTCAGACCCAGAGGGGACGATTTTTGCCGGATGACAAGGGGAAGGGGTTGCTGTCATCCCGCATGACAAGGGGGTGCGTTGTCATACAAGGGCGTAGCCCGTGTCATTCTGAGAGCGTAGCTCGAAGAATCTCAGGTTTAAAAAGATGAGATCCCGCTGTGCCCAGGATGACAACCACTGGATTTCAAGGTCCGTCCCCGGAATTTCATTGACACAATAAGCGTTTTTGATATATAGTTATTAATAAATAAAAGAGATGAAAGCAGGTGAATCATGGCTAAAATAAAATCAAAATTTGTTTGTCAGGAATGCGGTTATGAAACAGTCAAATGGCTTGGCAAATGTCCTTCCTGCGGCCAATGGAACACCTTTGTTGAAGAATTTGAAACCAAGGCCAGTGACCTAAAAAGTCAAAGAGGAATCAGCAAGGGGAAAATCGAAAAAATAACTGATATTACATCCACCAAAAAAGAAAGAATTTCTACAGGCAGTATGGAAATGGACAGGGTATTAGGTGGAGGAATAATAAAGTCTTCCTTGATTCTTGTCGGAGGGGATCCTGGTATAGGCAAATCAACTCTTTTACTCCAGGTAGCAGACCATGCAGCAAGGCAAAATTTAAAGGTACTATATGTTTCCGGAGAAGAATCCGGCGAACAAATTAAAATACGTGCAGACAGACTTGGTATAGGTGGCGGAGAACTTTATGTTCTTGCTGAAACCAATATTGATATCATACAAGAACTAGTAGAAAATGAAAATCCAGATTTGTTAGTCCTTGATTCCATACAGACCATATACTCTCCAGATATAGCCAGCGCCCCTGGCAGTGTAACCCAGGTAAGAGAAGTAACATCAATGGTTATGAGGATGACAAAGACCAGGAATATGGCATCCTTTATAGTAGGACACGTAACAAAATCTGGAGCCATTGCAGGACCGAGAGTATTGGAACACATGGTTGATACAGTCCTTTATTTTGAAGGTGAAAGGCATTTTTCCTACAGAATATTAAGGGCAGTTAAAAACCGTTTTGGGTCAACTAATGAAATAGGTATTTTTGAAATGAGGGACAGAGGCCTTGTAGAAGTAGAAAATCCTTCGGAGGTATTCTTAAAGGGAAGACCAATAGATGCATATGGAACAGTAGTTACAGCTGCCATGGAAGGAACTAGGCCTGTGCTCATAGAAATACAAGCATTAGTTACTTATTCACCGGCAGGTTTTGCCAATAGGGTAACCACAGGCATCGATAAAAATAGGGCGGCCATGCTCATTGCAATACTTGAAAAAAAGGCAGGCTTGTCAATTCAAAGTACTGATACATTCATTAATGTAACAGGAGGGCTCCAGATAAAGGAACCGGGAATCGACCTAGCGATACTTTGTGCATTAGCTTCTAGCTTCAAGGAAATTCCTGTTGATTTTAAAACCATATTAATAGGAGAAGTTGGGCTTACAGGGGAAATAAGGGGAGTTAATTCCATAGAGAAAAGACTTTTAGAAGCGCAAAAAATGGGATTTGAAAAAGCAGTAATTGCAGAAGCAAATGCCGATATTTCAAAAGGGATTAAAAACATGGAAATAATCCCTGCAAATAATATAAGACAAGTTATGGAGATATTATTTTCTTAGAAATAAAAAACTGAAAGTTTTGTCATGCGAGGGCACAACCCTTGTCGTTGCTATGAGTAAAGGGCGTAGCCCGTGTCATTCTGAGAGCTTAGCTCGAAGAATCTCAGGTTTTAAAAGATGAGATTCTTCACATGCGTTCAGAATGACGAGGGCTGCGCCCTCAAAGAGTTATTCATGGAATAACAAATATTATAATAATCATGGAGGTCAAAGTGTTAAATTTTTTAAGAAGAGAAGGAATAAATGAAACTCTTATTAATGAAATTGAAAAATTTAGGAGCTTTTACAAAACAGGATCGAATTTAGAATATAGAATTCCCTCGCCAAAATATAATTATTACGGTAAAGATGTCTGGGAACAAGCAATAACTGCACTTCTCTGCGGAGAAAACCTACTCCTAGTTGGCTCAAAAGCTACAGGTAAAAATGTTTTGGCAGAAAACTTATCTGCAGCCTTTGGTAGACCTAAATGGGATGTTTCATTTCATGTAAACACTGATTCATCGTCGCTAATTGGAACCGATACATTCGAAAATGGTCAGGTAGTGTTTAGAAACGGCCCCATCTATGAATGTGCAAAATGGGGAGGTTTTGGTGTGCTAGATGAAATCAATATGGCAAAAAACGACTCAGTGGCGGTCTTGCATGCAACCTTAGACTACAGAAGAATAATAGATGTACCCGGTTATGACAAAATTACTGTAGATGATGCAAGTCGTTTCATTGCTACAATGAATTACGGGTATGCAGGGACCAGAGAACTTAATGAAGCATTGACTTCCCGCTTCATGGTAATAAATATGCCTAATATTACAGTGGAAAACCTTAAAAAACTTCTCCAAAGAGAATACCCAAAATTAAGAGATGAATACACTGACCAATTTGCAGGACTATTTAAGGATTTACAATTAAAAAGCGAAAATTCGGAAATATCTACTAAATCTGTTGACTTAAGAGGGCTTCTAGCATCAATTTCCTTGATGAACAAGGGCTTATCACCACTAAAAGCCCTGCAGATGGGAATTGCAAACAAGTCTTTTGATGATTTTGAGCGTACACTAGTATATGATGTTATCCGTCTCAGGATATCGGATAATTTGGAAAGGTATGAAATTTTTAAGGACTAATTATGCAAAATTTAAATCAAGAAAAAAGAGCCCTTAATATCATTTGGAATGCTTCAGACAACTATTCTATAAATACGGAATTTAAGTTCTTTGACGAAAATGGAGAGGCAGATATCTATTGGAATTACATTGTCGGAGCTGTACACAAATACTACGACTATCCCCTCCTTAAGACATTTTTTAACTATCTAAAAAAAGACAGAGAACACAAAGTTTATGAAAGGCTTTTCTGGATAGGTTTGGAACATGCTACATTTAATAAAGGAAAGCGAGATAGACCCGTATTAGGAAGTCTTAGAAAAAACTATGCAAGAAAGGTTTTAAGGGGAGAGACAGAAACGTTTGATGATAATTTATTAAATGTATTAATAAATGCCCATTTCACAAGGGTCTTGGGCAAAACTCCCGAATTAGAAAGGTATACACTCAACATTTTAAATGATCTTGAATTTGATCATACTTTGAATACTGAAGAAATTATCCTAGAAATGGAGCAAATTCTTAAAAAGTATTATAAATTTAATTACGGTCAATACGAAACAAATAATAGGGACTTACAGAAAGCCAAAGAAAATACAGCAAATATTGAGAAAGAAGTCGTTAATAGGGATCATAAGTTGGATGATTCTCAAATGGCAACTATGAAAGACTTATACTTGGATTCTGCCGAAACATCAAGAGCCATTCACTTTGAAGAAGAAAAAAAGAAAATTAAAAAAGCTACTTCTAAAGTGACAGTAGAAAGAAAGGATGATTCCGAAAGACGATATATTCGTAAATACTTTGGTGCGTCTATTATTTCTGAGAAAAAAACTCACCAAATAGAAGGAAGTCTTTGTGTAGGCAACCATAAGAATACACATCTCCACTTTACCAGAGGCGAATTTGACACGGAATTCGGAGACGATGTTAATGCACTTTATTACAATAAGGCATTGATGGAACAAAGAGAAGTAAACCTGCAACATTTCAATGAAAATTACATTAAGTATAAAAACAGCATATTAAAACTTACAAATAAAATAAGAAATACTATGCTAGCATATTTTGAATCCTATACAGGCAAATCTGAAACAGGCAAACTGTATATCCCAAAAATTTGGAGAAATTCATATGTAAATGATAACAGGATATTTACCAAGGTCTATAATAATGATATAGGAAATATTTCTATAGATATCTTGCTTGATGCATCAGCATCCCAGCATGCAAGGCAAGAAACAATTGCAGCCCAAGCTTATATTATTGCACAAAGCTTCACAGAGTGCCAAATTCCTGTGAAGGTTTACTCCTTTAGCAGTCTGCGAAACTACACCGTTATAAACCTTTATCGTGATTATGATGAAAGAGATAAGAATAATCAAATATTTAATTATAAAACTACAGGCTGCAACCGCGATGGATTAGCAATACGTACAGCCTTATACATGATGGAAGGGAGCAGCTATCAGAATAAAATACTCATAGTCCTTTCTGACTGCAAGCCTAATGATACTCAATCCATCCCGGATACAGGAATAAAGCAGGAACAAACTAAATATGCAGGGCCCACAGGAATTATAGATACTGCCTTTGAAGTGAAAAAAGGTATTAATAATGGAAATTCAATTCTCTGTGTTTTCACCGGTGAAGACGAAGATATAAAAACAGCTAAAAAAATATATGGACACAACTTTGCCCGTATATATAATCCAGACCGTTTTGCTGAAATAGTAGGGATTTTAATGCAAAATCAGCTTAAGAATCTATAGTGACTTATATTTAGGACCTAGATTTTATGATTAACTATGGAATTTCAAGGTCCGTCACCAGAATTCTTTAAGTAAAATTCATTTTCGCTTAAAAATATTTATTGCTTTAGGGAATTTTACATATTTAATAAGGTTTTATTTAATTAAATTTATCTTAATATTATTCTTTTCCTTGATATGATTTATAGACATGTGATATAATATTAATGATAAATAAAGAATTTACCTATAGATAATTACTTATAGACTAGGCGGTGTAAAATGGATCAGACAGACAAAAAAATAATAAGCATCTTGCAGCATGACGGGAGAATTTCAATGAAGGAACTTGGCAAGGAAGTATCGTTAAGCCCTCCTGCTGTTGCCGAAAGAGTGAAGAGATTAGAAGAATTAGGGTTTATTGAGTATTATAAGGCAGTTATTAATAATGAAAAAGTAGGCAAGCCTATAAGTGTTTTAATAAATGCATCCATAAAGCCGGAAAAACAAGACAGCTTTCTTCAATTCGCCGAGGGTGCAGATGAAATAGTAGAGTGCCACCACGTTACAGGTCCCCACAGCATGATTATGAAAGCATATTTAAGAGAAATGACCCATTTGGAAGAATTAGTAGGAAAAATTCAATTTTTTGGTAATACAGAGACATTTATTATAATGTCGAGCCCAATAGACGGTAAAGAAATATAAGATTCCACAAATAAATGGCAGCTGAAGCTGCCAATATTTTTGTTTGAAAAGATGAAGTTAGGTCGTAACAAAAAAAGACATAGAATAATTCTTAAACTATGTTATAATATTAAAGTTAATTAGTCTAATATGAAAAGGACATTTGTCATTGTTATGAATAAGCTGCGAAGCAGCGTGTCATTCTGAACCGCAGGTGAAGAATCTCAGAATTTAAAGATATGAGATCCTTCGCTTCACTCAGGATGACAAAGCGGAAAACATTCGTTTACCGTGGTGTGGATAACACGTGATAATTCTGAACGCATGTGAAAGATGCCCTAACCCCATTTTTCTGAGTATTTTTTCAGAAAAATGGTTGTTAGGTTATTCGCTGTGTGGAATCCTATTACTTAAAAGATGAGATCCTCCATTTACATTCAAGATGACAAAGACTGCGTCTTTGTAAGTATTCATAGCAATGACATATGTTACGTTTAAAAAAGAAGACGGCAGAAATTAAATGACTCAGTTAAAGATAAAGAGGTGTACATAAATGTATAGAATTCAACAAGTAAAGCTTAATATAGATCATACAGAAGAAGAATTATTAATAAAAGCAGCAGAAGCATTAAGAATAAAAGAAGAAGATATCAAAGAACTTACGATTTTCAGGAAATCCATAGATGCTAGGAAAAAAGATGAAATACTCTTTATTTATGCCTTAGATGTGGAAACAGACAAGGAAGTGAAAATTTCCAAGAGAAATACCAATATTTCTCTAGTGGATCCCTTTATATACGAAGTGGAAGCAAGTGGGGAAAAACCTCTATTAAATAGGCCTGTAATAGTAGGAAGCGGTCCTTCCGGACTTTTTTGTGCCTTGCTTCTTGCAGAAAAAGGTTATAAACCAATAATCCTTGAAAGAGGCAAGAAGATAAAGGAAAGAGTTAAGGATATAGATAAGTTTTGGAAGGATGGTACTTTAAACTTAAATTCAAATATACAGTTTGGAGAAGGTGGTGCCGGAACTTTTTCTGATGGAAAACTAAATACCTTAATCAAAGATAGATCTAAAAGAGGTAAAAAAGTATTAGATGAATTTGTGAAAGCAGGTGCTCCTGAAGAAATCGCATATATTAATAAACCTCATGTTGGAACAGATTTGCTTAGAAATGTTCTTGTCAATATAAGAAAAAAGATAATAAGTCTAGGTGGAACATTCAGATTTGAAGAATGTTTAAAAGATATTAATATAAAAGACAATGAAGTTTACCGTATTGTTACAGAAAGTGATATTATTGAAACCGAAGTTTTGGTTCTTGCAATAGGACACAGTGCAAGGGATACATTTGAAATGCTAAATGACAAGTTGAAACTTATAGCTAAACCTTTTGCAATTGGTGTCAGGGTAGAACATCCTCAAAAAATGATAAACGAAGCACAGTATGGAGATATGGCAGGTCATCCAAAGCTAGGACCTGCAGATTATAAATTTGTACACAAAAGCAAAAATGGAAGAAGTGTGTACACATTTTGCATGTGCCCGGGAGGAGTAGTAACTGCATCTGCCTCAGAAGAAGGAGGGGTCGTTACAAACGGCATGTCTTTCCACGAAAGGGATTTGGAAAATGCAAATTCTGCTGTTGTAGTTCAAATAAATCCGGAAGATTTCGGTGGCCAGGATAACCCTCTGGCAGGAATAGAATTTCAAAGAAAATGGGAAAGAAAGGCCTTTGAAGCAGGAGGAGAAAATTACAAAGCCCCTGTACAGCTTTTTAAAGATTTCAAAGAAAAGAAAGTTTCTACAAGCTTTGGTGAAATTTATCCAACTTACAGACCTGGGTCTACATTTGCAAATCTATGGGACTGCTTGCCGGACTTTGTATGCGAAAGCTTAGTTGAAGGAATTACCGCCTATGGAAAGCTTTTAACAAATTACGACAGACCGGATACCTTACTGACAGGTGTCGAAACAAGAACTTCTGCCCCTTTAAGAATTACGAGAAATGATGAAATGCAGACAAACATAAAAGGAATTTACCCATGTGGTGAAGGGTCCGGCTATGCAGGAGGTATTATGTCTGCATCAATAGACGGACTAAAAGTAGCAGAGCAAATTATAAAATTATACAAACCAATAGAAGAATAGGAAGTAATTATGAAGGTAGCTGTAATCGGCGGAGGGGCATCGGGTTTAATGGCAGCAATAACTGCAGCTAAAAACGGTGCTGATGTAAGAATTTATGAAAAATTGAATAGGGTGGGCAAAAAAATATTGGCAACAGGCAATGGCAGGTGCAATTACACTAATATGAACCTGTCCTTTGAATGCTATCACAGCAATAATATAAAGATGGCTCAGGATGTCATGAATTTTTTCGACCTACAAAAAACTCTAATATTTTTTGAAGACTTAGGAATATACCCTTACGTTGATGAAAGTGGCAAGGTATATCCTAGTTCACTCCAGGCATCAAGTGTGCTAGATGTCTTAAGATATGAAGCAAACAGACTTAAGGTTGAGGAACAGACTGACTTTAATGTGACAGCCTTAAGGAAAAACAAAGATAAATTTTCTATAATTGGGAATGATACAAATATTATTACAGACAAGGTTATTTTGGCAACAGGAGGAAAAGCAAGTCCTCAACTAGGAACTGACGGAAAGGGATATGAAATAGCCAAGTCTTTAGGTCATGAAATAATTGAGCCATCACCTGCCCTAGTTCAATTAAAATTACAGGGTAAATATTTCAAAAGAATAGCAGGCATAAGATTTGACGGTTTTGTAAAAGCCTACACTAATGATAAACTCATAAGAGAAGAAGAGGGAGAAATACTATTTACCGACTACGGAATATCAGGACCTCCCATTTTGCAATTAAGTCGTAAAGTTATCTATGAGTTAAATAATGGTAAGAAACCATATTTATTAGTAGATATGTTTCCAAACCGTTCAAAGCTTGATCTTTACGAAATCCTTCAGGACAGATTCGATCGCATAGGCTACAAGACTCTCGAAGAAGGCATGATAGGTTTTATAAATAAAAAGTTAATCCCGGTTATTTTATACGAATCTGGTTTTGAAGATTTAAATAAGCTATGTTCAACCTTAAATAAGAAAGAAATATTTAAAATAATAGATGTTTTAAAAGAGTGGAAATTCGAAGTTACGGGACATAATTCCTGGCAGCAAGCCCAGTCTACTGCAGGAGGTATTAAACTTACGCAGGTTAATCCTAAAACCTTAGAGTCATTAAAGGTTAAGGGCTTGTACTTTGCAGGAGAAATACTAGATGTAGATGGAGATTGCGGAGGATTTAATCTGCAATGGGCATGGTCATCAGGCTATACAGCAGGATATTTTTGCTCAATTCAATAATGCATGAAAGGAAGAGAAGGATAAAAAGATGAAAAGTTTTTTTAAAAAAATATTTGGTTCATATAGTGAAAAAGAAATTAAAAGATTAGAGCCTACAGCGGATAAAATATTATCCCTGGAAAAAACAATGGAATCCTTAACTGATGCCCAATTAAAGGCTAAAACTGACGAGTTTAAAGAAAGACTTAAAAATGGTGAAACAAAGGATGATATACTAGCTGAAGCATTTGCAGTAGTAAGAGAAGCAGCCTGGAGGGTTTTAGGTCAAAAACATTACCGCGTTCAGCTTTTAGGCGGAATTGTACTTCATCAAGGACGAATTGCAGAAATGAAAACAGGAGAAGGAAAAACCTTGGTATCAACCTTGCCTGTTTATTTGAATGCTTTAGATGGAAAAGGAGTCCACGTTGTAACAGTAAATGATTACCTGGCAAAGCGTGACGCCGAATGGATGGGTAAAGTCCATAATTTTTTAGGACTTTCTGTAGGCTGCATAGTTCACGGTATAACAAAAGAAGAAAGGGTTAATGCATATAAATCAGATATAACTTATGGTACAAACAATGAGTTTGGTTTTGACTACTTAAGAGACAACATGGTAATCCGTAAGGAAGAAATGGTTCAAAGAGACTTAAACTTCTGTATCATAGACGAGGTTGACTCTATATTAATAGACGAAGCAAGAACTCCCCTTATTATTTCCGGTGAAGGGGAAAAGTCAACTGACATGTACGAACAAGCAAATAGCTTTGTTTTGACCTTGAAGGGAAAAATTCAATTGCCTGAAGATAAGAAATCAAAAATGGACTATATAATGGGCGATGTGGAAGAAGATGAAACAGTTGATTTTATCCATGATGAAAAATCAAAAAATGTTACCCTTACTGCAAGAGGTATCAGCAAGGCAGAAAGATATTTCAATGTTGAAAACTTAGCCGACCAGGAAAACATGGAAATCACCCACCACGTAAATCAAGCCTTAAAAGCTCAAAATACAATGAAAAGAGACATTGACTACATTGTACAAGATGGAGAGGTTTTAATTGTTGATGAATTTACAGGACGTATAATGTACGGTAGAAGATATTCTAATGGTCTACATCAAGCAATCGAGGCAAAGGAAAGAATAGAAGTTAGAAAAGAGTCTAAAACCCTTGCCACAATAACATTTCAAAATTATTTCAGAATGTATAGTAAACTTTCTGGTATGACAGGTACTGCAAAGACAGAAGAAAATGAATTTAGAGAAATATACGGTGTTGACGTAATTGAAATTCCAACAAATAAAGATGTAATCAGAAATGATATGCAGGATGTTGTTTATAAAGGTGAAGTTGGAAAATACACTGCCGTTATAAATGAAATCGCTGAAAAACACCAAACAGGTCAGCCTATATTGGTAGGTACAATTTCTATAGAAAATTCAGAATTATTAAGCAAGATGTTAAAAAAACAAGGAATAATACATGAAGTGTTAAACGCCAAGCAACATGATAAGGAAGCAGAAATTGTAGCCCAAGCAGGCCGCCTTGGCTCTGTTACAATTGCAACCAACATGGCAGGTAGAGGTACTGACATTGTTCTTGGTGGAAATCCTGAGTTTATAGCAAAACGCAAGATGAAAGCAAAAGGATTTTCAGAAGAGCTAATAGCTGCAGCTGATGGCTTCAATGAAACAGATGATCCTGAATTAATCAAGGCAAGGGAAAGTTACAAGGAGCTTTTGGAAGAATCAAAGAATGAATTAAAAGACGAACAAGAAAAAGTAAGGGCAGCCGGAGGACTTCACATAATCGGTACTGAGCGTCACGAATCAAGACGTATTGACAACCAGTTGAGAGGACGTGCAGGAAGACAAGGAGACCCTGGTTCAACTCGTTTTTATATATCCCTAGAAGATGATTTAATGAGACTCTTTGCAGGAGATAAGGTAAAAGCAATAATTGAAACATTAAAAATGCCTGAAGATGAGCCTTTAGAAGCAGGATTGCTTACTAAGACCATTGAAACAGCACAAGGAAGAGTAGAAGGAAGAAACTTTGATATAAGGAAGCATGTTCTCCAATATGACAATGTAATGAACAAGCAAAGAGAAGTTATTTATTCTGAAAGAAGAAGAGTTCTTGTTGGGGAAGATTTAAAAGATTATATTTCAAATATGATAGATTCCATAATAGACAATGCAATTAACATGTACACAACCGATGAAAAAACCAATGAAAATTGGGATTTAAACGGATTTGTAAAATATATTGCAGATGCATTCTCAATTCTTATAAGCTTTGACGGAGTAAATGTCGAAGATGTTAAGAAAGAAGATTTAAGAGATAGAGTAAGAACTGCAGTTGACAGACATTATGCAAGACAGGAAGCTGATTTTGGAGAAGAAACATTTAGAGAAGTTGAAAGAATAGTTCTTTTAAGAAATGTTGATACAAAATGGATGGACCACATAGATGCTATGGACCAGTTAAAACAGGGAATCGGTCTACGTGCCATTGGTAATGAAGACCCTGTTAGAGCCTACCAAGTAGAAGGTTTTGATATGTTTGAAGAAATGACTGCTGCAATACAGGAAGACACTGTGAAAATGCTTATGCGCGTAAAACCTCAGGAAAAATTACAAAGAAAAGAAGTGGCAAGAATCACAGGTGTTAGTGGTGGCGATGCAAGTAACATTGGCGGAAGACCTCAGCCTGTAGTTAATAAAGAGAAAAAAGTAGGAAGAAATGATCCCTGCCCATGTGGTAGTGGTAAAAAATACAAAAAGTGTCATGGAATTAATGAGTAAAAAATATTTCGCTTTGAGCGAAAAATAATAAAAATATCCGCTCACGGTTTCGGACACGAATAATTCTAAAGCTCATTCCGACTAAAAATCCTACAGCTTGCAAACTCGCTACGCTCAAACAGTGCAAGCTGCTTAACGGATTTTTAGTCTGCATTCGCTAAGAATTATAATCGTGTCCTGCAAATGTTCGCTAAATATTTTTAAAATTTTTCTGAGTAATCGTGAATATTGGCCAAATTAAATACAGAAGGAGTTGATAA
>CAZTML010000027.1:0-16068 GCA_964614935.1 uncultured Clostridia bacterium
TTGGAAACATCATTGGAAACATCGTTGTTATAGATATTGCAAAAGGCGTAGCCTTTTGTCATCCTGAGCGAAGCGAAGGATCTCATACCTTTAAACTCTGAGATTCTTCACCTACGGTTCAGAATGACACGCTGCTTCACAGTTTATTCATAGCAACGACAAGATTTTGGTAAATCAAAGGAGAAAATTATGCGAACAAAAATAATTCCTTGTTTAGATGTAATAAATGGAAGAGTTGTAAAGGGAACAAAATTTAAAGATATAAAAGATGTTGATGATCCGGTTAAATTAGGAAAGTATTACAGTGATTCTGGAGCAGACGAGCTAGTTTTTTATGATATAACAGCATCTTATGAAGAAAGAAAAACATCTCTTGAATTTGTGAAAAGGGTGGCTGATGAAATAAACATTCCATTTTGTGTTGGTGGAGGAGTTTCATCAATAGATGATTTTAAATATATTCTAGATAGTGGAGCTGACAAGGTATCTGTTAATTCATCTGCAGTGAAAAATCCAGCTTTAATAAAAGAGGCTTCAGAACTATATGGAAGTCAAAGGGTTGTGCTTTCTATGGATGTAAAAAAGAATGATCAAGGTTCTTGGAGCGTATATGTAAAGGGCGGAAGAGAAAAAACTTCCTTCGATGCTGTTGAATGGGCTATAAAAGGTATGGAGCTTGGGGCAGGTGAAATTGTCGTAAACAGCATAGATGAAGATGGAATGAAAAATGGTTATGACTTAGAGCTATTGAAAAAAATAAAGGACGCGGTTAATGTACCAATTATAGCTTCTGGAGGCGCGGGTAAATATGAGCACTTCCTCGATGCAGTTAAATATGCAAAGGCAGATGGCATTCTTGCTGCTTCAGTATTTCATTTTGGTGAAATCAAAATAAAATGCTTGAAAAAATATTTGAATGATAATGGGATTGAAGTTTCATCAATATGAGCGACAGAAACGCTAGTGTCGTTGCTATGAATAAGCTGTAAAGCAGCGTGTCATTCTGAACCGCAGGTGAAGAATCTCATTCCCAGAAAAAAGACTCTGAGAAATGGGGTTAGGGTATCTTTCACTTACGCTCAGGATGACCTATAGCTAGGATTTTAATTGGAGGGGGTAAAATGGAAACAGATAAACTATTAAGTGAAATAAAATTTAATGACAAGGGTCTTGTTGTTGCGGTAACACAGGATTATAAAACAAATGAAGTACTAATGGTTGCATATATGAACAAAGAAGCTATCGATATAACATTGCAGGAAAAAAGAGCGTGTTATTTTTCAAGAAGCAGAAATTGCTTATGGAGAAAGGGAGATACATCCGGCCATGTTCAACATTTAAAGGGTTTCTATTACGATTGTGATGCAGATGCGATTTTACTTAAGGTTGAACAGCTAGGAAATGCATGCCATACAGGAGCATTTTCCTGCTTTTACAACAAAGTATATGAAGACGATATTACAGATAAGTCCATTATTAATAAGGTTTACAATCAAATCATAAACAGAAGGGACAAACCAAAGGAAGGGTCTTATACGAATTATTTGTTGGACCAGGGACTTGATAAAATATTAAAGAAGGTTGGGGAAGAAACTAGCGAAGTTATAATCGGAGCTAAAAACAAAAACAAAGAAGAACTGATTTACGAAATGTGTGATTTAATATATCATTCATTGGTTTTAATGGTTAGTGAGGGAATTACTATTGAAGATTTACAAAAAGAATTAACAAAAAGACATATATAATTTTTACCTGTTAAAAGATTGAAAAGTTGGGTATTATATATAAGTATCTTATTTACGACGGTAATGGTCAAGTAAGTTATTCTTTAGTAATAAAATCTTGAAAATATATTTTGTTTAAATTTACAAAACACATAACATGGAGGAAATATTGAAAACGAAATTAACAGACCTATTAAATATTAAATATCCCATATTGCAGGGTGCAATGGCTTGGGTATCTGAAGCAAAACTGGCAGCGGCAGTATCAAATGCTGGTGGGGCAGGTATTATTGGTACCGGAGGTAGAGAACTATCCTGGGTTAAAGAGCAAATTGATTTAGCAAGATCACTAACTGATAAGCCTTTTGGAGTTAATATTTTATTGCAGGATAAGAATAAAGATGAAAAGATAGATTTAGTATGTAAGGAAAAGATAGATTTTGTTACATTGGGAGCAGGAAACCCTGTACCATATTTAAAGCAGCTAAAAGATGCAGGGGTTAAATCGATTCCAGTTGTACCAAATACAAGGCTTGCGAAAATAGTTGAAGATAATGGGGCGGATGCCTTAATAATCGAAGGTATGGAAGCAGGTGGACACATTGGAAAAATAACTTCCCTATCTTTAATGACCCAAGTTATTCCTGAAATTAACATTCCTGTAATTGCAGCTGGTGGATTTGCAGAAGGGAGAGGCTTAGCTGCTGCATTAGTTATGGGAGCTTCAGGAGTTCAAGTTGGAACAAGATTTTATGCCTCTGAGGAATGTGTCGCTCATATAGATGCTAAAAATGCAATTGTTGAAGCAGGAGATATGGGCACAGAAATAACCGGATATGTTAATAATCATGCTATCAGATCCTTAAAGAATAAAATGACTGAAAAGTATATTGAATTGGAAAAGGAAAGTGGTCATTCTGAAGAGCTTAGCAAATTACGAGCAGGAAAAAGTAAAAGCGGACCTCTGGAAGGAGATGTGGAATGGGGCATGGTTCAGGCAGGCCAAAGTTTGTCTGTTATAACTTCACTAAAAAGCTGCGAAGAAATTATAAATGATATGATTAAGGAAGCAAAAGAAGCTCTTAAAAATGCACAAAAATTAGTGTAGACTTTTTATGCTGTTTTATAAAAAAATTGTGGGGATGGTTTGAATAATATAGTTCAATAAAACATCCTCATTTTTGTTATTAATCAAAGAGGACAGTCCTTAAAACTTCGAAATTTTAGATTGAAAATTTCTAAAATCAAAAAAAACGTCCCCAAAACTCCGAAGAAGAGTCGAAAACTTTGTTAAATAAAAAGTCATATTTGTTTTTACTGTTACAAAATATTATAGTATACATGAAGATAAAAGCTGTGTCAATCTTTAATTTGCAAAAATTAATTATTTATGATAAAATAGTATTATAAGAACAGAGTTAAAGAAGAAGGGTGGAAATACAATGGATTTAACTAATAAACAAGTATTGCATAAGAGCTTCGGCAAAGGTAGTATTGTCGACTGTAATGATTCTTATTTGTTAATAAATTTCAAATCTGGTAATAAAAAGTTTATATATCCTGATGCATTTGGCGATTATTTGAAGTTGGTTGATAAAAAGGCTGCTGATTCAGTTGATAAAATTCTTCAAGTACAAGAAAGGGAACGTAAAATTGAAGAAGCGAGAATCGAAGAAGAAAAAGCCCAAGAACTCGAAGAACATCAACGAAAAGTAAGAATAGAAAAGTTACTGAAAGGTCATAAAATTCATGCTACATCTCAGGTGGTTTTTAATTGTAAAAAAGAAGAATTAGATAGTATTTTTACAGATTGGAAAATATCTACCGGAACAATAAAAAGCGGTGTTAACAAGGGTAAAATAAACAAACTGATTAGAGTTCATCAGAACAGTGTATGCCTTATAACGTCAAGAGAAGCTGGTAGACCTGAAAAAGAAAGATATATAAAAGGTTTTTATATGGTTGATGAAAATTTTATCGGCAGATTATGTGAAGATGGGCTTATTCCAGCACATCCAGAGTATAGAATTAAACTTACAGAAGAGGAATCTAAGAAGATGCCTTTTTGGAAGTACTATATAAATACTAAGTATCCAAATAATATGACCTGGAATTCAGGAAGATATAGGTATTTCGACAATATATGGATGGCCCAAATTTTAAAAGATATGCTGGCTTTAAAAGGTGAACAAGAAGATTCAGAAACATACCAGCAATTCTATGATTATTTTTGCTTGTTAAATCTCATAGATGAAAAAGAATTACCAAAACCGGATGGTCCACTGACTCGTTTGGCAGTAGAGACAGCATAGTTACAAATATTAGACGAGAATTTTTGATTATAATACAAAAAATAATCGTCTTTTTTTGTATTATAATAACCATAACTATTTTGTTATCCAAGTGACACAGGATGTACTCATGAAATTTTGAATTTTATTATTTAATATTTGAAAAGTAACAAAGGTATGTAAATTTACTGTTTTGTTGTCGAAAATGTTTGCATATGTTTAATTCTTGTGATATTATTTATTAAATAAGATAATTCAACTTCAACCGATAATGGCAAAGCTAACGAAAGTTAGTGACGCAAAGCTATAGGGCCTTTAAAATGGTAGCCAGTTTCCGAAGGAAGTTTTTTGTATTCCTTCCATTTTCAGTAGGTTGAATAGGAGGGTAAAATGAAGAGGTTTAAGAAATTTTTGTCAATTGTTTTAGTTATGGTAAGTATGTTGGCTTTGTTTGCACAATCAGCATTTGCTGAAACCGGCCTTAGTGAAAAACTTAATTATGAAATTGAAAAGACAAATACTTACATTTACGAGGCTATTGCTAAAGCTCAAGAAGAAGCAGAAAGAGAGGCTCTTAAAGATAATAAGGGCCAAGAAGAATTTGAGGAGTATCTTGACAAATTAATTGAAAAATTAGTTGAAAAGACAGAAAAAATGGCTGACAAGTTAATAGAAAAAGCTTTGAAAGAAGGCGTAATGCTTGAAAAAGAATACGAAGAGCATGTTATAGGAGGAAGAATAGTAGAGATTGATCCCTTCTATGTTCATTAATAATTTTTAAAATTATGTAGGAATGCTCTTTTGAGCATTCCTAAAAAATTAATTGGAGTGTCATGTCATTGTCATAAGATACTTGTATAGGAGTAGGAAATGGAAGGATTATATATCTGTAAAGACGATAAATACATAGATCAAGTTGTAGGTACTTCAAATATAAGCTTACTTGCAAAAAAAGATAATTTTGAAATTATGCTATATGATATGAAAGCTGATAGACCTAGTAGCATTACCCCTGGTGATTCTCCTGATTTAATGGAATTTTACTATATTGTGGAGGGTGCTCTTGAGATTGATGAAGATGGTAGCAAGGTTAAGCTTAATAAAGGTGATTACTTTTATGTTAATAATATAAAAGAAACCATAGCTGTAAGAACAATAGAAGACACGAAAATGCTATATGTTTCTTCCCAACCTGTTTACAGTCTTCTATACACATACACCGATGAACTTAGAAGTTTGTTAGATAAGTCTGAGCAAAAGGATACATATACACATAATCACAGTAACCGTGTGCAGGACCTATCTGTTAAAATTGCACAAAAGCTTGGACTTTCAAGTGAAATAAACTATACAATCGCCTTGGCATCTTTGTTCCATGACATAGGGAAATTTTTTATTCCAGATGAAATACTTAATAAGCCATCTCGTTTAAGTGATGACGAATTTAATTACATAAAAAGGCACTCATCATACAGCTCTGAGCTTTTAAAAGGTAAGTTTGTTGATGATATTGCCAAAATTGTAGAAGAACACCATGAAAGGCTTGATGGTTCCGGGTACCCCAATGGATTAAAGGGAGATCAAATTCGAATTGAAGCAAAAATTATAGGTGTTGCAGATTCTTATGATGCCATGACATCGGACAGAGCTTACCGAAGCGGAATGTCTCCTGAATCTGCGATTGAAGAATTAATAAGTTTGATAAATAAACTTTACGACAAAAATGTAGTTTACGCCTTGGAAGAAGTATTAAAAGAAGAAGGCGTGCTATAAATATACTATAAAAAAATGTAGGGAAGAATTACTTAAGTAGGATTCCCTTTTTTTATGTTCTTTTATACTTATATCCGGATTTTATTTGTTATAAGTAATATAACAATCAATGGGAGGATAGTTGAAAGGGAGGAAGAAAACAGAAGAGTAATAGGTCATAAGTCAGTTATTTCAATGTTATAAAACAAGAAACCAGCATCTGTCTTCTAAGACAGATGCTGGTTATAATTATCTAGGACATCTGCAGAAGTCGTCTTCAGCGTCTTCTAATAATTCTAGCAGACACTCAAACACACATTCACAATCGCATCTTCTACGTCTTTGATCTAATCCGCCACCAGGGCTTACAGAATTGCGACAGCAATGATGATGATGATTATTATTATTATTATTATTATTTTCTAATGCATCTTCAAGCAATTCTTCCAAGCATTCAAATACACAGCGGCATCTGTTACGCCTGTTGAAATCACCGCCAACATTATTCTTACTTCTTTCTCGACCGAAATCGCCCGCTACATCATTATATTCTCTACTCATAAAAAACACCTTTTCATTAAAATTAGGGTCAAGCCCATTACTATACTATTCCCTTAATAAAAAAGTGTGATAACATGTCTGCGTAAATTTTAAAAAATGTTAGGGCATGTTGAACTCTAGGAAAAATGGGGTTAGGGCATCTCCTAGACTCAAAAAAATGGGGTTAGGGCATCTATTTTCTGGCCAGAGGGTCTGTTATTATTTCGTAGCCTCCTGTTGCAGCTATTGTAATTATTATTGCGTTTATAATTGTCAATAATATGCCTTGTATATTACTACCCCTACTTGCAAATATAAATGTCAGAATTAAAGCTATTATAAAACTATAAATTCTTACATAAGAATCACCAAATTTTCTTTTTACCAGAAATTTTGTAAACTGCACTATAAGCATAGTTGTGGCAGTAAGACCTGCAAAAGTTGTTAATACATCTAAAGTCATGAAATCATTAAACATAAACCTTCACCTCTTTTCGTTTTAGTAGATTATATGCATGAATATCGATAATATGAAGAACCAGTACACACAAATAAATTGAAAATAAATTATTATAATGCTATAATATGTTAATCAATAATTAGATAAATGTACTAAATAGAGTAAAGGGTGAAAACTTTGGAAGGTTATGTAGTTTTTAAGGACGTATGTAAATTTTATTATACTGGCAGAATAAAAATTCCTGCTTCAGACAATGTTAGTTTCAATATAAAAAAGAATGAGTTTTGCGTAATAGTTGGTCCCAGCGGTGCAGGGAAAACAACTATTTTAAACATGCTGGGAGGAATGGATTCATGCGATAGTGGAACCATAGAATTGGATGGAAAACTGGTTAGTAATTTAAATGAAAGACAGTTGACAGATTACAGAAGATATGATGTGGGATTTGTATTTCAATTTTATAATCTAATGCAAAACCTAACAGCTGTTGAAAATGTGGAGTTGGCTTCTGAAATATGCAAAAATCCTCAGGATGCAAGAGAAGCACTTAAAATGGTAGGCCTTGAAGATAGAATGCAAAACTTTCCCTCTCAGCTTTCCGGAGGAGAGCAGCAACGTGTTTCAATTGCAAGAGCTTTGGCTAAAAATCCAAAGATTTTGCTATGCGATGAACCAACGGGGGCTTTAGATTATAACACAGGAAAAAATATTCTAAAGCTACTTCAAGATACATGCAGAAATATGGGTAAGACAGTTATTGTAGTAACCCATAATCTGGCTATAACTCAGATGGCAGACCGTGTTATACATTTAAAAAATGGTACAGTTCAAAAAGAAGTAATAAATAAAAATCCTTTACCAGTTGAAAGGATTGAATGGTAATGAAGAAGACCTATTTAAAAATAATCATACAAGAAATCAAGCACAGCATAGGAAGATTTGCGGCTATTTTCGGGATAGTCGCTCTTAGTGTGGGATTTTTGTCTGGATTATTAGCTACTACACCTGATATGAAAGCAACGGCTGATGAATATTTCGATCAAAACAATATGGCTGATATTTTTATAAAAGCAACAAAAGGTCTTACAGATAATGATTTGAAGGTTATTGAAGAATTTGACGAAATAGAAGAAACTATGCCTGCTTATGTTACGGATGCACTGGTGGAAACCGGTGATGAGGTCATAAACGCAAGGATTTATGGACTGGCTCTTTTAAACAATAAAAATACGGTTAATCAACTTAGCCTGGAATCCGGAAGGATGCCTAAAAACAAAAATGAGGTCCTTGCGGAAAAATCCTATGGTTCCATAAGTGAAATAAATATTGGAGAAAAAGTTCGAATTTCAGACCAAAATGAAGACTTTGAAAATATAGGCGATATTTATAATGTGACAGAATATACAGTTGTGGGTATAGTAAGCAACCCCTTTTATTTTTCAGTAGAAGTTGAAAGAAGCAATATTGGGAATGGTCGTATAGGATCTATTCTATATGTTGATGAAAGCTCCTATGCCTTGGACGTTTATACAGACTTTTATATAACATTAAAAGACACACAATCAATGACAGCATTTACCGATGATTATGAAAATTATGTGGATGAAAATGTAGAATATTTACAAGATATAGGAAAAGAGCAGTCTTTTTTAAGAGATGAAGAAATTAAAAATGAAGCATATGATAAATTAAATGATGCAAAAAAAGAATACGAACAAGCAAAAGAAGAAGCTGAAATAGAATTAGCAGATGCAGCAAGAGAAATTGAAGACGGGAAGATAGAGCTTTCAGATGCAGCCAAGGACATTGAAGAAGGAAAAATAAAATTAGCAGACGCAAGAATAACCTTGGATAAAGAAATTCAAGATGCTAAAAAGGAAATAGAGGAAGGTTATGAAAAGTTAGCCGATGCAAAAATCGAACTTGAAGATGGGGAAAAAAAATATACAGATGGGCTTATTGAGTTAGAAGACGGTAAAAAAGAGTATGAAGATGGTTTGCAAGAATTTTTAGATGCCGAACTAGAGTTAATAGATGGACAAAAGGAATTCGACAAAGGAGAGCAGGAATTCCTGGATGGTCTTGCACAGTATGAGGATGGAAGAAATGAGATAAGGAAAGGCCAGAGGGCGTTAAATGCAGCAAGGGAACAACTGAAATTTGCAGAAGATGAATATGAGGCAGGAGTAGTAAAATTAAGTACACAAGAAGCAGAATTTGATGGACTTTCAGACCAGCTTAGAGCACAGGTCACTTCAATGAGCGGAATAACCTTCTCATCAACTGATGACTTCATGAATGAAATGGAAGATGGTACACCAAAAGGAATAGTGGCTAAGGAAATTGTTGAAGGAACATTGAGTGGTATGGTTGCTATAGGATATCCGGTTCCCAAAGATACCGATGAATTGTTAAAAGGTTACCATGATTTATTGGAGGGTAAAGAACTTCTGGAAGTAACTAGGCAACAAATAGCTGCAGGCTGGCTCCAATACGAGCAAGGTAGCGAAGAATTGGACCATGGAAGAGATGAATTAAGCAGGGCAAAAAAGAAAATAGATAAGGGAAGAAAAGAATTAGAGGAAAACCGAATCAAGCTTGAGGATGGCTGGAAAGAACTTGAAGAAGGCCGTATAGAATTAGAAGATGCTAAAAAAGAAATTGAAGATGGGGAAAAAGAACTTGCAGATGCAAGGATTGAATTAGATGATGGCTGGAAGGAATATAACGAGGGTATTGAAGATATAAAAGATGCTGAAATAACATTAGAAGAAGAAACAAACAAAGCATATAAGGAAATTCGAGATGGTGAAATAGACCTAGCTGATGGAATTCTTGAATATCAAGATGGGCTAAAAGAATTACAGGACGGAGAAGAAGAGTATTTAGATGGAAAGGCAACTGCAGAAAAAGAATTAAGTGATGCAGCTATAAAAATTGCCGATGCTGAAAAAGAAATTGCTGATTTAGAAATGCCAAAGTGGTATGTACTTGACAGAAATTCTAATGTATCATATCTAAGCTTTGGGGTAAATGTTGAAAAGGTTGCAGACGTTGCAAAAGCATTTCCTATATTTTTTTTCTTAATAGCTGCCTTGGTTACTTTAACGACAATGACTAGAATGGTAGAAGAAGAAAGAACCCAAATAGGCACCTTGAAGGCCTTAGGTTACAAAAAAACAATCATCATTTCAAAATATATTATTTACTGCGGTCTTGCAGGAGTAATGGGAAGTATTGGAGGGCTCTTGCTAGGCTTTAGACTTCTTCCGGAAGTGATTTGGGGTGCATATCGGTCAATGTATGACTTGCCGAATCTGAAAGGACTCTTTCTTTGGGAATATGCTCTGCCTATTTCATTAATATCTATTTTAAGCACTGTATTTGTTACAGCTTACGTAAGCATGAAAACTCTCGAAGAAAAACCTTCAACCTTAATGCTGCCACGTGCTCCAAAGGCAGGAAAAAGAATATTTTTAGAGAATATTAATTTTATATGGAGCAAAATGAAATTTTCTCACAAATCAACAGCTAGGAATATTCTTCGTTACAAGAGGCACTTTTATATGACCGTAACGGGAATAGCTGGCTGTACTGCCCTGATGGTAACAGGATTTGGACTTCTTGATTCGATCGGTGCGATTGCAAATACTCAATTTGAAGATATATTCAAATATGATTTAACAATTCAACTAAAAAATGAAGAAAAAGATACTTTGCTTAATGATTTTCTTGATGAGCATGAAGTTTACGCTGAAGTAATGACTGATACAGTTTATTTAAATCATGAAGGTGAAGAATTGGCTGCTACAGTTATGATTCCAAAAAATCCATATAGCTTTAAAGAACTAGTGAGCTTAAGGGAACGCCAAACCGGTAATACTCTACCTTTTGCAGAGGATAGTGTGATAATGACTGAAAAAGCAGCTGAAACATTAGGATTAAAAGTAGGGGACAAATTCATAATTAAAAATGAAGATGACCTGGAGGCTGGGTTTACCCTTACAGGCTTGACCGAAAACTATGTGGGTATATATTTATATATTAACCCTAACGATTACTACAATGGATTTAATGAAGAACTTGAATACAATACAGTGATTGTTGATACAAATATTGAGGAAGGTAAGGCCATGGATGATGCAATTGAAAAATTATTGAACTCTTCAATTATGAGTGCAGAACCCCTGTCCCAGCTTAGGAAATCTTTCGACAGTCTCCTTACAAATATCAATTTCATAGTCATGGTACTTGTGATTTCTTCAGGGGCACTTGCTTTTATAGTTCTCTACAATCTGACAAATATTAATATTAATGAGAGAAGGAAGGAACTTTCCACATTGAAGGTTCTGGGTTATCACAGGGAAGAAATTGCTGCATATGTATTTAGAGAATCTGCAATTTTAAGTATAATCGGAACTCTTGTGGGCTTATTTTTAGGAAGGCTTTTACACACGTTCGTTATAAAATCAGTGGAAGCATCTAATTTAATGCTAGGAAGGGAAATATCCTTATTAAGCTATGGCTTGTCAGCCCTACTCACCTTGATTTTCGCCTTGATAGTTAATTTTTTTATGACATTCAAGCTTAAGAAAATAGAAATGGTAGAATCCATGAAGGCAATTGAATAACAATATCTCTCGTCATCCTGAGCATAGCGAAGGATCTCATGTTTTTAAAATCTGAGATTCCTCGCTATTGGTTCACTGTGATACTATAGCCTTTTTGTTTAAGTCATACTATAGAATTTCCAACATTTTTCTCATTTTTTTCAAGACGGCCCTTTTTATATTTATAGATGACCGGTATGGTATATTTAATTTTCTTGCTATATCAATCATAGTCATATCCTCAAAATAATAATAAAAAATAATATCTTGCTCTTTTATAGATAATTTTTCAATACATTTATAAAGAGTTTTTTTATTTTTCTTTAATATAATTATTTCTAAGGGGGATGCATTTTTGCTTTTTATTTCTCGTCCCTTGCTTTTTAAATGTTCAATACTTAAGTTGTTGTATTGAACATTATTTTTGTAGTAGTTTTTATAAAAATAAAGCAATCTTATTTTAACGTGTTGGAGAAAATGAACATTTCTACTCATATCATAATCTTTCAATGATTGCAAAATTACAATGTAACCTTCTTGCAATAAGTCTTCTGTTATGGGGTCAGAAGGTCTGTAATATTTATATATGTTTTTAAAAATGAGGGGGTTTAGTTTTTTAAGCAATTTTTCCTGATAATTCTTGTCCCCTTTTAGGGATTCCTGAATAATATAGTTAATGTCAGAGTCCATTTTAATCACCTTTTTAGCTTTATTATAATAATTTAGCGAAAGTACGTAAAAGTGGCAGTTCTAGCAATTAGGGAGTGTAAACATTAATAGTCCCTAAAAAATGAAAGCTTAAAATATCAACAAAATCATTAATTGAAGGAAATGAATTATATGAAAAACAATATAAAATTCAACGAAATTGAAGCAATGCTTCCTGTATATGTGAAAGACAAAGGAAACTGTACGGAAATAATAACAAAGGAAGCTACTTTTATACAAAATGTTACAATTGAAACGTGCACAAAGAATTTAGCTGATTATTACAATTTAAGTTTGCGCCATAATCGTTTAAATTATGGACAAGAGCTTGGAATTACAAATAAGGTACCATTGGTTGTAAATGAAAATCTTATTTATATTTACATCAATGTAAGGGAGCCAATGTTTAACCACGATGCTGCTTTTGGATTATTTGATTCAAATTCCATTACAAATGTATTCAGCAAGGAAGGCAAAGCTGTAATTGAATTATCATCTGGCAGACTCATAGAATCTAGGCAAAGCGTCAAATCTGTGAAAAAGAATATACTACATGCAAGACTTGCAAAAGAAATCTACAAAGAAAAACACAAGATGCCCTAACCCCATATGTTCGAGCGATAGCGAAGAACAGATGGCGGTAGGTCATTCGCAACGAATTCCCAATGTATGCGACCAAAGGGAGCAAATACATTGGTGAATGAGACTGCGAGATGCCCTAACCCCATATGTTCGAGCGATAGCGAAGAACAGATGCCCTAACCCTATATGACAAGGGTATGACATGGGGACGGCAGGTTGTTATCATAAGATGGCCAGAAAACCGTCCCCTTTGGGGTCTGTTACACACCTTGTAGACATGATGTTGACCTAGTGGCATATTTAAAATCCTGTGGACATATAATTATAATAGTATGAGGGGGGAATGTTCATGGATGAAAAAATAATGCAGAGCTTAGTCCTTGAAAACAAGGAAGTATTAAATATCACAGGCGTTGAAGGAGTCGATAACTTCAATGATGAAACAGTTGTACTTATCACAACAAAAGGAAAGCTTACCATAAAAGGAGAAAAACTAAACATAAGCAAGCTCAATGTGGATGAAGGCAAGCTTATGGTAAAGGGTATCATTAATTCTCTTGTTTTTTCAGAATATGAAGGACAGAGAGAAAAAGTGAGCCTGGTTAAAAAACTATTTAAATAATATGGATTATTTACCTTATTCTCAAGAATACATGCTTGCAATTTCAGTAATGGGAGGCATGTTTCTTGGATTTATATGGGACATTTACAGGTTGATAAGACATTATGGCAAGCTTAAAGGCGTAGGAACTGCTATAGGTGATATTTTATATTGGATAATAAGCATAAAAATAAGCATCCAGCTATTATTGGACATTAGTTACGGTAACGTAAGATTCTTCATATTGTTGGGGTTTGTTGCAGGCGCTCTTTTATATTTTTTTGGACTCAGCAGATATATATTAAAGTTAAATATATTAATTATTGATTTTATTATAAAAATTATAAAAATAATAATCCATCTTTTAATAGACCCTATCAAATTTATAATAAGGAAATTAAAAATTTTACTCTACCCTTTGAAGTTAAAATACATCTCTTACAGGGAAAAATTGAAAAAAAGATATAAATTCTTGAAATTTAAACTAAAAAAGGTTTCCAAAAATAGAAAAATGATATATAATAATAAAAAAAGACAGAAGAAGTTGGAGCGGAAGAGGTCAGCGCAGAAAAAGTCAGCACAGAAGAAGATAGCGCAGAAAAAGTTGCGAAAAAGATAAATATACTATTTCCTCCTGAGCTACCTTATTTAGTCATCCTGAACGACCTTATTTTTGTCATCCTGAACGTAAGTGAAGGAACTCATGTTTTATAAAAGAAGAAAGGGGCAGAAAAATTTGAACGAGCGACAAAAAATCATAGAGTTACAGAAAAGAATTAATCATCATGATTTTAGAGAGCAAGAAAGGGCAATAAAGGAGCAAAAAAAGCTTAAAAAAATGACTGCTGCTCCCGCAACAAAAAAGAAAAGAAAATTTAATGTGCTTAATTTTCTCTTTATTGTTTTCGTGATGTACTTTGCTTATACAGCCTTCAATCAATACGAAATGCTTAATGACCTAAATAGTCAAATAGAAGAAAAAGAAATGGCGAAAGCACAAGCAGAAAAGAAGGTTTCAGACCTTAAAAGTGATGTAGAAAAATTAAACGACGAAGAAGCCCTAATGGAAATAGTTGAAAAGATTGCCAGAGATCAATACAAGATGGTTAAACCTAATGAAACAATATACATAGATAAAAATAAGAATGACAATAAGCTCATCCAAGGAATCGGAACAGGTGAAGATTTAATAAATGAATAATTTAACGAATTAAGCATATTTTGACAGTATCTTACAATAATATCTGCTACTATGTTAAAATTAAGGGGTGGATATTATGAACGTAAAAACAAATGATGAAAAATATGATTTAATCATTTTAAATGTTTTAAAGAAAGAATTCGAACACATCAAAGCAAATTGGCTCTTGCTTTTGGTGTGTTTATTTGTTTCAAGGCAGTATATAATAGATGAAATTTTTCCGTTTGCAATCGTTGTTTTAAGCTCTTACTGCTACATTAAGGGGCCTTGGATATCGATATTAGTTGCATGTATTGTGGGCATTTTGACGGTTATTTTTGATTTTACCTATATAATAATGCTTATAGCAATATATGGCTACTTTTATAATTTTCAACATGAAAGCAAAAAATCAGTTTTCCTCATATCCGGATATTCTGCTGCAGTATTATTTTTTTCAAAAACAGCAATTTTAGTAGCTGATGGAATTAACTTAAACGGTTTTATGCTTAATATATTTGAAACTATGTTTGTTTTCAGTGCAATAATTTTGATTAATGAAGGAAATAAAACAGTAACAAAGATAAAAAAAGGTGTAAAATCTGAAAGGGTACACAGAGTGAAAGAAAAGGAACCTCTAGTTCTTTTTAAGAGTACACCTGAAAAAGATAGTGCCGAAAACGAGGTCGCCTCAACCTCATTAGATTCAATTAACTTAAAAAATAAAAAGAAAAATAAATATTTAAATATATTTTCAGACGCTGCAAAATCAAAGATTAAAGAACAACTTTTATGGCAGAACATAAATGTTAAGTTTTTTGAAGTACTTCCAAATAATAAATCTTCAATATTATTAAGCTTGACAATTAAAACCGAAAAGACGCCTGAAGAAGCAGAAAGTGCCATTGCATTAATTATAAGAAATGTTAGCGGTGCAAAATTAAGATGTGTGGAAAAGGTGGTTATTTCCCCTAATTACTATGTTTTAAAATTCAGAAATATTAAAAAGATAAAAATAAAAACCTACACTGCTACAGCTATTAAGGATGGTTCAGAAGTATCCGGGGATAACTTTGCATATGCAGGTAGGGCGGATAAGTATTACATAGTCCTAAGCGATGGCTTAGGCTCCGGTCAAGAAGCATTTGATGAAAGCAATAGTGCAGTAGATTTGATGTCAAAATTTCTATACTCTGATTTTACAGAAGAGCAAATTTTAAGAACCTTGAATACAGTCCTTATGATTAAACTAGGTGATGAAAGATATGTAACCTTTGATTTCACAGTAATTGACCATGGAACAAAGGAAGTAAGGCTATACAAGGCCGGTGCTGCACCTTCTTATATTTTAAGTGGTAAAAATGTAGACAAAATTAGCGGCAAAAGCTTACCCATGGGAATTCTTGATAATTTTGAATACTCTTCTTTTAAAAAGAGCATCAACATGGGTGATATGGTAGTCATGGTAAGCGACGGAATTATAGATTCCATTAGCCTAGACCCTAAAAAATCACTTGATAAATATTTGGAGTATATAGGAAACAAAGATCCCCAGACTATAGCAAATTCTATACTAAGCTACGCCTTAAGAGGACAAGATACAATAATGGATGATATGAC
>CAZTML010000028.1:0-3678 GCA_964614935.1 uncultured Clostridia bacterium
TTGCAATTATTTGCATCAAAAAAAGGTGTTGGTAGCTCTAGAAACGGTAGAGACAGCAATTCTAAGAGATTAGGAGTTAAAAGAACTGACGGTCAATTTGTATTGGCTGGTAACATTCTTGTTAGACAAAGAGGAACTAAACTTCATGCGGGAACAAATGTAGGCAGAGGAAACGATGATACATTGTTTGCCACGATTGATGGTAAAGTTAAGTTTGAAAGAAAAGACAAGAGAAGAAAACAAGTCAGTGTATATCCTGTTGAATTAGAAGCATAATAAAGAAATAAGCACCTACCTTATGGTAGGTGTTTTTGTCTATGACCTAACTCCATTTTTCTAAGTCATTTTTCAGAAAAATGGTTGGTAGGTCAAGCGCAAGGAATTCCCCTGCGTAGGATAATTAACAGATAAAAGAGGATTGAGGGAATTATGTTCGTAGATATAGCAAAAATAAATCTTAAAGCCGGTAAAGGCGGAAATGGTAGCGTTGCATTTAGACGTGAAAAATACATACCCATGGGTGGACCAGCAGGTGGCGACGGTGGTAACGGGGGTAGTATTATTTTAATTGCCGATGAAGGCTTAAGGACTCTGATGGATTTCAGATATAAAAGGCATTATCAGGCTGAAAATGGCCAAGATGGAAGAGGAAAAAAACAATATGGTTCTGCAGGAAAAGACCTTTATTTGAGGGTGCCTATAGGAACATTAATAAAAGATGAAGAAACAGGTATAGTGCTGTTTGATTTAAAAACACATGGTCAGCAATATGTTGCAGCAAGAGGCGGTTATGGAGGAAAGGGAAATGTTAAGTTTAAAAACTCCATAAGACGTGCTCCGCGTTTTGCTGAGCCGGGCACTAAGGGCGAAGAAAGAGATATAGTTCTTGAACTAAAACTATTGGCTGACGTAGGATTAGTTGGATTTCCCAATGTGGGCAAGTCAACAATACTAGCATCTGTTACAAGTGCAAAGCCGAAAATTGCAAATTATCATTTCACCACTTTGAAACCGAACCTAGGTGTTGTAAGTATTGGTGAAGGACACTCTTATGTTATGGCAGATATTCCAGGCCTTATTGAAGGCGCTTCTGAAGGAGCCGGTTTAGGGCTTGATTTCCTAAGACATGTTGAAAGAACAAAACTTTTACTTCATGTCATAGATGCGTCAGGTCAAGAGGCGAGAGATCCTATAGAAGACTTTTATAAAATCAATGATGAACTTAAGCTCTATAGTGAAAAATTGTCTGACAAAGAGCAGATAATTGTATTAAACAAAATGGATTTACCGGAAGCTATAGAAAATGTTGAAAAAATTAAAAAAGAATTTGGGGATAAATTTGAAATAATTGAAGTATCTGCTGCAACAGGCAAAGGACTTGATGAGCTTAAGAAAAGAGCTTATGAAAAATTGCTCCAAATTGAAGATGAAGTTGAATTTGTTGATGAAGAAGTAATTGAAAGTTTCTTTGATAGGAAGGAAAAAGATACTATTGTTGTAACTAAGGAAAATGACTATTACTTAGCAGAGGGAGATTTCCTCGAAAGACTTGTTGCGTCAACCAATTTTGATGATTTTGAATCTTTTTCTAACTTCCAGAAGGTTTTAATTGATAAAGATGTCATAGATAAATTAAGAAAACTTGGCGCCAAAGAAGGAGACTTAATCTCTGTATGCGGAGTGGAATTTGACTTCGTTGATTAGGAAGGTGCCAAATATTAAAGGAGAATATATGCTAACAGGAAAACAAAGATCTTATTTAAAATCTTTAGCTAATTCTATAGAACCCCTTATGCAAATAGGCAAAGGTGGAATTACGGAAAATGTACTAAAGCAAATTGACGATGCATTAACAGCGAGAGAATTAATTAAGATAAAAATATTAAGCAACTCTATGCTGGAAGCTAAGGATGCTGCAAATGAAATCGCAGAATCCTTAAGAGCTGAATACGTACAAAGTATAGGCAATAAGTTTGTTCTATATAGAGAATCAAAAGAAAAAATAATTAATTTACCAAAATAAGAAAAGGTGCAAAGGGTATATACTCCGAGCACCTGTTTTTTTATCCCCCCAATGTAACATCCTGTGTATCGTACCACTTCATCGCCTGATGAAATTGTTCAGGTTTAAAGTCTGGCCACATGTCATCTATTGTATAGATATCCGAATAAACCGATTGTACAGGAAGAAAACCTGACAGTCTTTTTCTTCCGCCCCACCTTAAAATCATATCAATTCTAGAAATATCCCTTGAGTGTAGACCATCCATTATACTTTTTCTTGAACTTGTTTTGTCAAGATTAGAGATGTCCCAATCCCAGCCGTAGTTAACAAGAAAATTAACCTTAATACCACCGGAGCCTACATTTGTTCTTTTTATATATTTCATTAATTCTTTTGGAAACATGGGTGAATTATAATTCCCAATTATGAGTAAGGAAACATTTTCTTTTGCTATTAAATCAACTGCATCTACACAGGACTTTTGAAATGCCTTAATTTGGTCTTTAGGTCTTTTGCAGTTATCAGTTGTAAATCCATAATATGTTATTTCGCTTATACCGTATTCTTCAGCTAATTTTAATACTTGAAGACCTGGGTCGAGTCCAAAATTATATCCATCTTTTTTTTGTAACCCTTTATTTTCCGCCCATCTCCTATTGCCATCAGGTATAAGTCCTATGTGTTTAGGTATCCTCATAAAAATCCCCTTTCATTCTATATAATGGTATTATTGACAAGTGTAAGAGAATTATACTTAAAACATGTTATCCTTCGCTAACGCTCAGGATAACATAGCTGAATATTATATATTTATTTTTTTCTCAAATTTAGTCATAATTTCTTATATATGGGCAATAATATATATAAAACATAAGGGGAGATTTATTATGAACGAATTTGAGAAAATTAGAAAAATGTACGATAATGGATTTCGTTGCATACGGTATGACGACACTAAAGACGGTGACATGTGCATATATTTTAAAAATTTTGACAACGAGGATTCATTAGCTATGAGAGTAAATAATTTTGAAGAAAAAATGCAAATAAAGAATTTTATTAAAGAAAATTCTATGAGATAGGGAACAAGTTCTTGTAAATCCAAGGCTTCTGATATATAATAAGTGATATTAATAGCTTTGGAGGAATTATGAGTAGTGCAGATAAAATTTTTAAAAATATGTGCAAAGACATACTTGCAAATGGAGTATGGGATACAGCTTACGATGTAAGACCCAGGTGGGAAGATGGTACACCTGCTCATACTATTAAGAAGTTTGGCATAGTAAATAGATATGATTTACAGGAGTCTTTTCCAATTCTAACACTAAGAATGACAAATTTCAAAGCTGCTGTTGATGAATTGTTTTGGATATGGCAGAAAAAATCAAATAATGTGAATGACTTGAATAGTAAAATATGGGATTCTTGGGCAGATGAAACAGGCTCTATAGGTAAGGCCTACGGATATCAACTTGGAATAAAGCACAAGTACAAGGAAGGCGAATTCGACCAGGTAGACAGGGTTATATATGATTTGAAAAACAATCCCGCAAGCAGAAGGATAATGACCAGTATCTACAATTTCCAAGATTTGCATGAAATGAACCTTTATCCATGTGCTTACAGCATGACTTTTAATGTGTCAGGAAACAAACTGAATGCGATATTAA
>CAZTML010000028.1:3688-16065 GCA_964614935.1 uncultured Clostridia bacterium
ATTAAATCAGCGTTCTCAGGATATATTGGCAGCTAATAACTGGAATGTTGTCCAATATTCCATCTTAGTACATATGATGGCACAGATTTCTGGATTGGTTGCTGGAGAATTAGTCCATGTAATTGCAGATGCTCATATTTATGACAAACATGTTCCAATAATAGAAGAACTTATTGAAATGGAAGAACATGAGGCACCAAGATTGGAAATAGATAAAAAAATAAGTGATTTTTACGATTTCAGTGTTGATAGTTTTAAATTAATTGATTATAAATACAATCCTTTTAAAGTAAAGGTACCTATAGCGGTATAAGGAGCAGTCATGAAATTAATAGTTGCAGTAGCAAGAGATTGGGGAATTGGATATGAAGGAGACTTATTGTTCAATGTGCCGGAAGATATGGAATTTTTTAAAGAATGCACAATGAACAAGATTGTTGTTATGGGCAGAAAAACTTTAGAGTCTCTTCCGGGAGGAAACCCCTTAAAGAATAGAACAAATATAGTTATGACGACAGATGTAAATTTTGAAAAAGAAGGATGTATTGTAGTTAATTCAAAAGAAGAACTATTTGAAGAATTAATTAAGTATGACAAAGATGATGTGTTTTTAATCGGTGGAGGAAAATTATACAATGATCTTTATTCCTATTGTAGTGAAGCATTAATAACCAAATTCGATGCAATACTTCCGGCAGATACATATTTACACAATTTTGATGAAGACAAAGATTGGCTTCTCACATATGCCTCAGAATTACATGAAGATAATGGAATAAAATTTACATTTAATACATATAAGAACTTAGCATTTCAAAAAAATTAAAAAACGGCATATTCACTATGCCGTTTTTAAAAATTCATTATTTATCGTTATGATGGTCCATTTTGTCTTTTAAAGCTGCTTGGGCTGCAGTAAGTCTTGCTACAGGTACTCTGAATGGTGAGCATGATACATAGTCAAGTCCTGCTCTGTGGAAGAATTCTACTGACGCCGGGTCTCCGCCGTGTTCACCACAAACTCCAAGGTGAAGGTGGTCTTTTGCTTTTCTTCCTAGTTGTACAGCAGTTTCAACTAACTTTCCAACACCTTCCTGGTCTATAGTCTGGAAAGGATCCTGCTCAAGAATTCCTGCATCCTTGTAGTCTTCCAAGAACTTACCTGCATCGTCTCTAGAATATCCAAATGTCATTTGTGTAAGGTCATTTGTTCCAAAGGAGAAGAAGTCTGCATACTCTGCCACTTCGTCAGCAGTTAAACATGCTCTAGGTATTTCAACCATTGTTCCTACCAAGTATTCAAGGTCTGAATTCATTTCCTTCTTAGTAGCTTCTGCAGTTTCTATTATTAAATCTCTTAATATTTTAAGTTCTTCCTTTTTACCAATTAAAGGAACCATTATTTCTGGAACTAATGTAATATTTTCTTCTTTTGATACTTCAATTGCAGCTTCAATTATGGCTCTAGTCTGCATCTTGGCAATTTCCGGGAAAGATATAGCAAGTCTACAACCTCTATGGCCTAGCATTGGGTTAAATTCATGCAAGCTACTTATTTTTTCCTTTAACTGTAAAAGTGAAACATCCATAGCTTCAGCCAACTCTATTATGTCATCTTCTTCTGTGGGTAAAAATTCATGAAGAGGTGGATCAAGAAGTCTAATGGTAACAGGTCTAATACCCATTACTTTGAATAATCCTTTAAAGTCTTCTTTCTGTACAGGTAAAATTTCTGCTAATGCTTTTTCTCTTTGTGCTAAAGAATCTGAGATAATCATTTTTCTAACAGAGAATATACGGCTTTCTTCAAAGAACATATGCTCTGTTCTGCAAAGACCTATACCTTCAGCTCCAAATCCAATAGCTTCTGCAGCATCAGCTGGCGTATCGGCATTTGTTCGAATTCCAAGTCTTCTAAATTCATCAGCCCATTCCATTAATTTCTCAAAGTTTCCAGATATATTAGCTTCTACTGTAGGAATTATACCCTTATATACACTACCTGTAGATCCATCAAGTGAAATGTAGTCACCTTCCTTGAAAACTTCGTTTTTAATAGTCATTGTTTTAGCTCTTTCATCGACAATAGCTGATTCGCATCCAGCAACACAACATTTACCCATTCCTCTTGCAACAACTGCAGCATGAGAAGTCATTCCTCCTCTTGAAGTAAGGATGCCTTTAGCTTTAGTCATTCCTTCAATATCTTCAGGGGAGGTTTCTTTTCTAACTAAAATTGTCGCTTCGCCTTTTAAGGTAGCTGCTGTTGCATCTTCAGCTGTAAAATATATTCTTCCTGAAGCTGCTCCTGGTGATGCAGGAAGTCCTTTTGCAAGGGGATTTGCTTTCTTAAGTTCCTCAGGGTCAAATTTAGGATGTAAAAGTTGGTCTAAGGATTTTGGGTCAACACGCAAAACGGCTTCTTCCTTAGATATTAATCCTTCATCAACCATTTCAACGGCGGCTCTTAAAGCAGCATCTGTAGTTCTTTTGCCTGAACGAGTTTGAAGCATGTATAATTTGCCTTGCTCTATTGTAAATTCAATATCCTGCATATCTTTGTAATGATTTTCCAAAGTTTGTGCTATACTTATAAATTCAGCATATATTTCCGGCATCAATTCTTCTAATTTATCAATTGGTAGAGGAGTACGAATACCAGCAACAACATCTTCACCTTGTGCATTAATTAAGAATTCACCAAATACTTTCTTTTCGCCTGTTGATGGATTTCTTGTAAATGCAACACCTGTTCCTGAAGTATCTCCCATATTTCCAAATACCATTGACTGCACATTTACAGCTGTTCCAATATCATGAGGTATATCGTATAAATTTCTGTAAGTAATGGCTCTTGAATTATTCCATGATTTAAATACTGCTTCTACGGCCATTAAAAGTTGTTTTTCAGGATCTTCAGGGAAATCTTCCTTGATTTCTTTTTTATATATTTGTTTGAATTCCTTAACAAGTTCTTTTAAATCATCTGCAGTTAATTCAGTATCAAATTTATAATTGTTACTTTCTTTTTTGTTTTCTAAAGCATTATCAAACATATATTTTGGAATTTCTAAAACAACATCTCCAAACATTTGAATAAATCTTCTGTAGCTATCATATGCAAATCTAAGATTTCCTGTTTTCTTTGCAATACCTTCAACAGTTTCATCATTTAGACCAAGATTTAATATTGTGTCCATCATCCCAGGCATTGAAAATTTAGCTCCTGAACGAACAGATACTAATAGAGGATTTTCAACATCACCGAATAATTTACCTGTTTGTTCTTCAAGAACTGCCAAATTTGCTTCGATTTGCTTAATAATTTCTTCTGATAATTTTTCACCTTGATTATAAAACTCAGTACATGCTTCTGTAGTTACAGTGAACCCCTGAGGCACAGGCATTCCAATATTAGTCATTTCGGCTAAATTGGCACCTTTTCCTCCTAGTAAGTTTTTTTGAGAAGCGCTTCCTTCTTTGAATAAGTAAACCCATTTCTTATCCATATTGACCTCCAACTTTCATTTTCTTAGCATTTTCTTAGCAATGATTATCTTAATCATTTCTGATACTATTTAGATTTATTATCTTAAGTAATACTTAAAATCAGGGTAATTTTTTAAATGTGCTACAAGATTTAAAGTATATAGACAATAATATACAATATATCTTGGAAAAAGTACAGCCTTTTTTCTAAAAAGACAAAAATAATATAATAGTTTTGACATACTAATTTAAACATAATATAATACTCTTGATGTAATTTTTTATTGAAATTCATAGTGAGGTTGTTATGTTATTAGATAGTATTAATAAACCTGAGGATATTAAACATTTAAATATAGACGAATTAAATAATCTCTGTGGTGAACTTAGAGAATATATTTTGGAAAGTGTTTCAAAAACAGGAGGGCACTTAGCATCGAACCTGGGGGTGGTGGAACTAACAGTAGCACTTCACCGGGTTCTTAATAGTCCTCAGGATAAAATTGTATGGGATGTTGGTCACCAAACTTATGTCCATAAAATTCTTACCGGAAGAAAAAGTCAGATGTCTAGCTTAAGACAGTTTAAAGGTTTAAGTGGTTTTCCTAAGAGGAATGAAAGCGTATATGATGTCTTTGATACAGGACATTCAAGTACTTCTTTATCGGCCGCAATAGGTATGGCAAGAGCCAGAGATTTAAGGAATGAAGATTATGAAATTGTTGCAGTAATAGGTGACGGTGCACTTACCGGTGGAATGGCCTTTGAAGCTTTAAACGATGCAGCAAGAAGCAATACAAAACTTTTGATAATTTTAAACGACAATGAAATGTCAATTTCTAAGAATGTGGGAGGAATGTCCCGCTATTTAAGCAAAATAAGAACCACTAAAGGATATTTATCAACAAAAAAAGATGTTGAAAAGCTATTGAATAAGACTCCTGCCGGTGGAAAAATCAAAACTATATTAAAAAGAGCTAAGGACGGTATAAAACAAATAGTTGTACCTGGAATGCTTTTTGAAGAACTTGGACTTACATACATGGGTCCTGTTGATGGTCACAATATAAGTGAAATTATTGAATCCTTGGAAGTAGCGAAAAATATCGAAGGCCCCTTATTGATGCATGTTATTACCAAAAAGGGAAAGGGCTATAAATTTGCTGAAGAAAGGCCTAATGAATTCCATGGTGTTTCACCTTTTAATAAAGAAACAGGAGAAAACCTAAAAAAATCTACCATGTCTTACTCAGACTATTTTGGAAAGAAAATGTGTGAAATTGCAGAAAAGAATGAAAATGTAGCTGCAATAACTGCAGCTATGACTGACGGTACAGGTTTAACGGATTTTGGAAAAAAGTATCCGAAAAGGATTTTTGATGCAGGTATTGCCGAGCAGCACGCTGTTACAATGGCTGCAGGTCTTGCGGCAAATGGCGTTATTCCTGTGGTTGCACTTTATTCATCATTTCTTCAAAGAGCCTATGATCAGGTTGTCCATGATGTTGCACTTCAAGACCTTCATGTTATTTTTGCCATAGATAGGGCAGGATTGGTGGGAAATGACGGGGAAACACATCAGGGTGTTTTTGATGAGGGATTTTTAAGTCAAATTCCAAATATGACTGTTTTATCTCCTGTTGATTACAGAGAATTCGGTAATATGCTGGACTTTGCTGTTGCATTTAAAGGGCCTATAGCTATAAGATACCCAAGAGGAAGTATGAATGAATTTATCAAAAACAGTGACCAGGCAGTTCTTTTAGGTAAGGGTTCTATAGTAGAAGAAGGACAGGACCTAACAATAGCTGCAACAGGAAAAATGGTTAAAACATCTTTAGAAGTAAGAGAAATATTAAAAGCGAAAAATATAGATTGTGAGGTTCTAAACTTAAGATTTGTAAAACCCTTTGACAAGGACCTTATATTAAAATCTGTAAATAAGACAAATACCTTGCTTATGATTGATGAAGCACCTTTGTATGGTTCTTACGCTTTAGGTATTATAAACGAATTACCTAAAAATGTAGATGTATTACTAAAAACATTGCCAGATGAATTTATTAAACAAGGCTCTATAGATGAGCTTTTAAAAGAAAATAAATTAGATGCAGACTCAATAGCTGCAGACATAATCAAATGGAGGAAGAAATGAAGCCAGTAATTGGAATTACAGTAAACAAGGGTATGAGCGAAAGTGGTTATACTTTTGAAAGAATTAATGAACAAAATTTAAAGGCTATAATGGAAGCAGGTGGTACACCAATAATGCTTCCCATCACTGGAAAAAACGAAGTAATTGACGAATACTTAAAAATAGTTGACGGACTTTTTTTTACTGGTGGCAATGATATAGACCCTCTGATTTTTGGCGAAGACCCAATAAAACAAATAGGTGGAATAGAATACGCTAGAGATGAATTTGAAATGAAGTTATTCAAAAAGGCAGCTGAAGGAAATATGCCAATACTTGGTGTTTGCAGAGGTGAGCAGGTTATAAACGTGGGAGCCGGTGGCACCTTATATCAGGATATATATACACAAAGAGAAGGTACAAATGGACATTCACCAAAATTTATGTCTGGAGGATACGCTTATCATAGAGTAAAAATAATGAAGGATTCAAAATTGTACAAAATTTTAGAAAAAGAAGAAACAAATATAAATTCTTTTCATCATCAAGCAGTAAAAGATGTCGCTGAAGGATACAAGGTTACAGCTCTTTCGGGAGATGGAATAATTGAAGCAATAGAATCTGAAAATCACGACTTTATTATAGGAGTACAATGGCATCCTGAACTAATGTTTGAAAGATATCCTGAATTCTTAAAGTTATTTGAAGCCTTAGTAGAGGCAGCATCAAAGAAATCTTAAATCTAATGATTTCATTCCGAGTGTTTTTAGCATTCGGAATGTTTTTTTTGTAACTTCTTAATCTTTTATTACAAATTATTAAAAAGAATTAATTAACTATTGAAATTTTAAGGGTTTTGCATTATTATTGTATTAAGATATTGAATATTATTTCATATGGTTCTCGAAAAAAAACAAAGGGGATTTGAAGATGAATAAAATAGAAATAGTAATTGGTGATAAAAAATACAACGTAAAAACTGAGGAAAGTCCCGAATATGTTAGAAAAATTGAATCATTGCTAAATGATCAAATTAATATAATAGCAAGTCAAAACAAGCGCTTTAATGATATAGACAGGTTAATTTTGTCATCCTTTGTAATTGTTGACAAGTATATGAGACTTAATAATGAAGCTACTGAATACAAGAAGGAAATGTGTGAGGAAATTCAAACTTTAAAGGAAGCCAAGGAAAGTGCAGACAAAGAAAGAGAAGAAGCTATTAGTAAATCGGCAGAGGCAATAATTGAAAAAGAAAAATTCAGGGAAAAATTATTAGCAAAAGATAATGACAGAGAATATTTAAATTCTCAAATCGCCAAGCTACAGGACAGGGTCAGTGAACAAGACCAACAGCTTTTAAAAAGTGAAATGCTTATAAATGAGTTAAAGTTAAAAAACGAAGAGTTAAATGAATTAAACGATGAACTTTCCAAGGAGAGAGAAAACTTCACAAAAGAAATTAGTTTTATGAATAATACAAAGTCCAGTCTAAATGGAAGAATTTCAAAACTCCAGTTAAAGCTTAACGAAAAAGAACAAGAGCTTGTGGAACTTGAAAAAAATATCAGAAACCTAAAGAGTACCATTGATGAGAAATCACAGAAAATCTATAATTACAACGATGAGCAGCAAAAAATGAATTTGTTGGTTGAGTCAAAAGAAAAAGATTTGGCCTCTTTAATAAATAAAATAAATTTATTACAAAATAAGCTTAACGATAAAGATGATATCATATCCTCGAAGGATAGATTAATAAATGACTTAAAAGCTACTGAAGAAGGAATTAAAGAAAAATATGAATCTATGAACGATGAAAAGGAAAAGTATTTAGAAGAGCTTTTGATGATAAACAGCGACAAGGAAAGCCTCATTAACAATATAAACCAACTTCAGGAAAAACTAAACAGGAAGGAAGCAGAAAACTTCCAAAATCAATTGGAAATAAGTCGGTTAAAAAAGGAAAATACTGAACTTATGGATCTTTTAGACCAAGAAACAGCGGAATAAATATGCCCTAACCCCATTTTTTAGAGTCTTTTTTCTAAAAAATGGTTGGTAGGTCATTTGCGACGAAATCCCTATTTATGCGACGTTATAGTTACGAGGAGCAAATAAATTGGTGATTGAGACTGTAGAACGCACGGCGTTCTTTTTTAAAAATAGGAGATAAAATGAAAGCAGAATTATTAGCACCGGCCGGATCTATTGAATCCTTCTATGCTGCAGTAAACAGCGGGACAGATTCGGTATATTTAGGTGGAAAATTTTTTAACGCAAGACAAAATTCGCAAAATTTTGATAACGAGGAAATAAAGCATATTATTAAATATGCCCACAATAAAGGTGTCAAAGTATATGTTACCATGAACATAGTTTTAAAGGATACTGAAATAACAGATGCAATAAACTATGCAATCTTTTTGTACCAAAACGATGTAGATGCCTTAATAGTTCAAGATTTAGGTCTTTTGCACCTCATAAACAAATATATACCCGATTTTCCTGTAAATATAAGCACCCAGGCAGCTGTATATGATGAATACGGAGTAAAATTCTATGATGGTTACAATATAGGGAAAGTAATAATGGCAAGAGAAATGTCTTTGCACCAGCTTAAAGAAGCTGTGAATAATACGAGTAGAGATTTGGAAGTATTCATTCACGGTGCCCTTTGCATGTCCTATTCGGGTCAGTGTTACATGTCAAGTTTTTTAGGAGGCAGAAGTGGCAATCGAGGTAAGTGTGCACAGCCTTGCAGACTTAATTACAGCTTTTATGATAAGGAAACTGAAGAGGAAATTGAAGATTATAATACCATGCCCTTGCTGAGTTTGAAAGATTTCATAGCAGGGGATACTATACATGAACTGATAGACATAGGTATAAAAACCTTCAAAATAGAAGGACGAATGAAGGGCCCTGCATATACATCATCAGTGGTGAAATACTACAGACAAATAATAGATAATTATTACAGTGGAGAAAATGTTGATACTAGAGATTTGAAAGAAAAAGCTATGGCAACATTCAGCAGAGGCTATACAAACGGCTTTTTAAAACCCTCAAAAGATGATGATATGTTTGCAAGAACTAGCTCCGGTATTAAAGGAGAAAATATTGAAGAAATTGAGGACCAAGTAAAAGAAATAGCCCAAGAGTTTTCAAAATATAGAAGAAAGCAAATAAGTTTTAAAATAAATTTAAAAATAGGTGAGCAGGCAGTATTAGAGCTTTTCGACGGAGAAAACACTTTAGTGGTCAAAAGTAAGGAAGCTTGTGAAAGCAGCATTAAAAATGCAGTAACTAATGAAATCATCGAAGAACAACTTTCAAAGTTAGGCAACACTATTTTTGAACTAGGTAAGCTTAATATAGAAAAAGATGATGGGGTGTTTATTAGAAAGAGTACATTAAATCAATTGCGAAGAGATGCAGTAGAATCTCTTTATGAAAGATGCGGAAGATTCTATGACAGAAAAGACATTCCAACTCTTTCTTACAATGACATATTCCCTTTTAATAAAAAAGAAAAAGTATCGCCAAAATTAAGCCTTAGAATAAACGACATTAAAGAATTGGCATATGTTGATAAGGTTAAGGTTCAAAGATTATATGTGCCATACTATTTAAACTTGGAAGATGTTAAGAAGACAGAAGTTCAAGAAAAGTATTTGTGGATTCCAAATATTCTTTCAAAGGCTAATTATAAAGTTTTGAAAGATAACATAGAATCATATGAAGAAATATTTGATGGTGTATGTGTGAACAACGTAGGAACTTTTTATTTCTTTAAGGAAAACAGCAATTTAAAACTTCATTGTGGGCCATTTTTTAATATTATCAATACATTTTCGGGGGAACTTCTAAAGGAAAAGGGAGCAGATAGCTTTACCTATTCAGTTGAAACAAATATAAGAGACATGGAAAGCATAGAAAAACATACTTCTTTGTCTACTGAGATAGTTGCCCATGAATATGTTCAGCTTATGGTTATGAAAAATTGCCCCATGTCCTTGATTAAGAATTGTAATAACTTACAGGACTGTGAAAAGTGCGAACACAGAAACAAATACCAGTTAAAGGACAGAAAGGGTGTTCACTTTAATATTGAAAGAGACAATAGGCTTACCCATATTTACAACAGTGTGCCACTGACGGTTATAGGGAAAACTTATGACTTTGTAAATAACAATATTGAATACTTTTTCGTGGATACTAGGAACTTAGATGAACCGGAGGAAATAATAGACGCTCTTTACTGTGAAATAAACGGTGTTAATACAAGCGATGTTTTACAGGACAACAAATTTACAAGAGGTCACTATTTGAAAAATATACTTTAAGGAAGGGGGACACACCTCTCATAATGACACTAATTTTCCAGATTCAAAATGTTAAATAAGAGAATTCGCCATTTGATTTAAGGAAGGAGTATAATGAGAAAAAAATCTAAAGCAGTTTTGGAATTCGATAAAATAATTGAAAAGGTTGCTGGATTTGCTGAAACTATGAAGGGAAAAGAAGAAGTATACAAGTTAGATACTTCAGACAACCCTGAAAGTGTAAGGTTTAAACAAAAGCAAACAGCGCAAGCCCTTTCAATAATTATAGAAAAAGGTTCACCTCCCTTAGGAGGTATTTCGGATATAAAAGAATATGTTAAAAGAGGCTCTGTTGGTGGAATTATATCCCTTAGAGGTCTCTTATCTTGTGCTGATACATTAAGGGCTGGAAGGCTTTTAAAAAACTATGTTCTTCTTAACAATAATGACAGGAACTATGACCTATTAGAAGAACTATGTCAAAATATCTATAATAACAAAGATATTGAAGACAAAATATATTCGGTTATTATAAGTGAAGAAGAAATAGCTGATGATGCAAGCTCAGACCTTAAGCGAATAAGAAGAGAAATTCAAATAAAAAATAATGCTATAAAAAATAAAATTAATTCGATTGTTTCCTCCTCGTCCATGCAGAAATACTTACAGGAAACAATAGTAACCATGCGTAATGACAGATATGTAATTCCTGTAAGAAAAGAATATAGAAGTATGGTGAGGGGAATAATTCACGACCAGTCTGCAACGGGCTCAACACTTTTTATTGAACCTATGGCTATTGTTGAAATGACCAATGATATTGCTAATCTTAAAATTGAGGAAAAAAAGGAAATTGAGCGAATACTCTTAGAACTTTCTATGATGATTGGTGATATTAGCAATGAAATGCTTAGTAATCAAGACCTCTTAAAAGAACTTGATTTTATATTTGCTAAGGGTAAGTATGCTATTAGTATTAATGGGGTAGAACCTAATGTAAATGACAGAGGCTATATTAGGATAAAAAAAGGAAGACACCCCCTTATTGACCCTGAAGTCGTAGTACCAATAGATGTTTCTTTTGGTGATGAGTATAGAACATTAATAATTACAGGACCTAATACAGGAGGAAAAACTGTATCATTAAAAACCCTGGGACTTTTTACCCTAATGGGAATGGCAGGTCTTCACCTGCCAGCAGAGTATGGAACTGAAATATCTGTTTTCAGTGCAGTTTATGCAGATATAGGTGATGAACAAAGTATTGAACAAAGCTTAAGTACATTTTCATCTCACATGACGAATATTGTGAAGATAATGAAAGAGGTTGACGATAAGGCATTTGTTCTATTCGATGAGCTCGGTGCAGGAACAGACCCTACTGAAGGAGCCGCCCTGGCAATTGCAATCCTTGACACTCTACATGAAAGAAAAATCCTGACAGCAGCAACCACTCATTATTCAGAGCTTAAACTATATGCTCTTACAACTGAAGGAGTAATAAACGGAAGCGTTGAATTTAATGTAGAAACATTAAGTCCTACCTATAAACTTTTAATAGGAGTGCCAGGCAAATCTAACGCCTTTGAAATTTCTAAAAAGCTAGGGCTACAACAAGAAATTATAGAAAAAGCAAAGGAAAATATAGAAACAGATAAGATAGAATTCGAAGATGCCTTAAAGCAAATTGAGGAAAATCGAATATATATAGAGGATAAGAAACAAGAAATTGACCGTTTAGATTCAGAAAGCAAGAAAAAACACAGCGACTTTTTATCTAAGGAGAGAAAATCTCTTGAAAAAAGTGAAAAATTAGTAGACGAAGCAAATTATGAAGCAAGAAAAATAGTTGAGAATGCTAAAAGAGAAGCTGCAGAAATTATCAAGGAATTAAGAAAATTAAATCTTGAAATGGATAAGAATAAAAACCGCCGTGTTAATGAATTAAGACAGTCATTAAACGATAAAACAAAGGAACTGTCTGAAAATATTTATAGAGACCAAATCGAGGATGAAGATACCTATGATACAGAAACACCACTAAAAACCGGTGATGCAGTTATGGTAAGAACCATAAATCAAAAAGGATTTATCATTTCAGATGTTGATGATTCATCAACTGTGATGGTTCAAATAGGTCTTATAAAAACTAAGGTCAAAAAATCAGACTTAATAAAAATTAAGTCCGACGAAGAAGTAAAGCAAAAGACTAACACATCCAGAATGGTAAAATTAAAAACCTCATCAATTAGTTCTACTCTAGATTTGAGAGGATATAATCTTGATGAAGCCTTGTTAGAGCTTGATAAATATTTAGATGATGCCTTTATGTCAAACTTAAACGAAGTTCAAATAATTCATGGCAAGGGTACTGGTGTCCTTAGAGAAGGAGTAACTCAGTTTTTAAGAAGACACAAACATGTTAAAGA
>CAZTML010000029.1:0-14498 GCA_964614935.1 uncultured Clostridia bacterium
GAATCCTTGTCAGCTATCGAAAGACTGGTTGTAGCTGCTGGCGGGATTGTTGCTTCTAGGGCTGCAATACTCGCAGAAGGAAAATCTGCTGAGCGAGAGGACATTATATTTTTAGAAACATTACCGATTTTTGAGGAATAATAATTAACAAATATTTGGAGTAAAAAATGATACCTAACACCAAACATTATTTGCATTAGACCAATAATATTGAACTTTTTATATGTCTTTTTCGTCTAACTAAATATAGGAGGCATTTTATGACAAAATTCATATTAGACATGTTATAAAATTGCAGTGGGGGGAAAAATTCAATATATAAAGGGGAATAGATATGGTAAATAAGAACTTAGCCGCTAAGGCGGTAAAAAAATTCAAGAAAATTATTTCACTATTGCTTGCATTACTGTTTGTGACATCATCGTTTTTAACACCAATTAACTTAGTATATGCTGATGATAACGGTGAATTGGTTATTAAGACAATAACCCACCCTAAAGCAAAAAACGCTGTAATTGATGGAACTAAGATAACAATAACGCTACCTTATGGATATGATACTAAAACTCTGGAATTGTCAGATGTTAAAGCTACTTACGATACGAAGTTTAAGTCTGTTGAAATGTCCTTTCCTTCAGAGTCAGGCTCGGAGGCTGAAGTTGATGGACCATCGGTTATAATGGATGTAACTTATTCTTATGTTGAAGGAAAAGATGCGGGGAGATACAGCACCCAATATTATGTTTATGTTAAAAGTGGCATTGGGCCAACTTTTGCCGGTACCTTGGCCAAGACAATAACTATACCAAAGAAACTTGTTTTTGATGATTTAGATTTTACTAATCTATATAAAAGTAACGATGGAAAAGATATTGGGTGGATTTCCATAGGGAATGGATCTAATAATTCATTAGGTACATTGAAATTTGATGGAAATAATTACATAACAAACAACAAAATTAAAATAAGTGATATAGACTTAGGAAAATTAACCTTTGAACCGACCTCAATAGGAACAATAGAATATACAATTACTTCTTATGACAAGGATGAAAGAAATGTTGGCAATGTAAAATTAAGTATTAAAATTGAAAATCCTACAACTGATATTGTTAAATATAGCTTAAAACAGGATGAAATATTTAAATTTAATTTAACTGATTTTGTTAATGCTTGTACGAAGACAGTGGGTGGAACTTTGGATTATATTGTTTTTCCAAGTATTCCTGCATCTTCAACCGGCAAACTTTACATTGATTATACATCACCTGAAATATACGGAACTGCTATTACTGCAGGTAGGGGTTACAATAAAACAAATATATCTAAAATGTCTTTTGTACCTTACGCAGGATATTATGGAACATTCACCCTTCCATATGAGGGTTATAACGAGGCTGGACATTTGTTTACAGGAAAAATAGAAATAACATATACACAAAAACCAATAGATGCAGATTTAATAAAATATTCTACTTATGAAAATATATCAGTAAATTTCATATCGGATAATTTTAATGTTGAAAGTAGAGATGTTACAGGAAGAACATTAGATTATGTAAAATTCACACTACCTGCCACATCTAGGGGAAGACTATATATAAATTATGGTACTTCATCAGAAGCTAGGGTTACAGAATCTACAAAATACTATAGAAGTAATTTAGATAAAATTACATTTGTGCCTTATACAGGCTATAGAGGGACTGTTACAATTTCCTATGTTGGTTATAATGACAGAGGTAATTCATATACTGGAGAGGTTGAAATAAGTGTAACAAGGCTTGCTACAGATGCTGATGATATTGTTTACGAAACAGGGTCATATACTCCTTTGAATTTTGAGGCAGATGATTTTGTAGATGAATCTTGGGATACCACAAGAAATGACCTTAATTACGTTAGATTTACAATTCCTTCTTCAACATACGGAGTGTTGTACAAAAATTATACTTCTGCTACAAGGTATGGTTCAAAAGTGTCTAACACAACAAAATATTATGAGTCTGACTTGGATGATATAACCTTTGTACCAAATCCAGATTACGTAGGCACCTTTAAAATACTATATACAGGTTATAACTCTAGAGATAGGTCATTTACAGGAGCTGTAGAAATTACTGTAGATAAGGAAATTCCAGTTGCAAGTGCAATCAAACTTTCCACAAAGGAAGATACAAATATAACTTTTGATGATGAAGATTTTAACAGAGCAAGTAAAAATACAACAGGAGAAAAATTGGATTATGTAAAATTCTCCTTGCCATCAACGAGAAATGGTAAATTGTATTTTAAATATTCAACCCCAAATAAATATGACTCTGCAGTGGCAGCGACTACAAAGTATTATTATGACCGTACACCTTATTTAATGCATGTAACATTTGTACCTTATAAAGATTATTACGGTACTGTAAAAATTGACTATACAGGCTACAATATTAAAGGGGATTCATTTACAGGAAGTGTAGAAATTGAAGTTATATCCATGCCTGAAACAGAAGGATCCTTGTATTTTAAAGATGTGACAAAGAATTATGCTTGGGCGGCTTATCAAATTGATTATTTGTTTGAAAATGACATAGTAAGCGGTACAGGAAATAATAATTATAGCCCTTCACAAAATATGATTAGGGGCGATTTCATGCTCATGCTGTATAGGGCCTTGGAATTAAGTGCTAATACTAGCACTAGCTTCGGAGATGTGCCTAAAGATAGCTACTATTACAAGGCTATAACAACTGCAAAAGCTTTAGGTATTGCAAGGGGTTATGATAATTTATTCATGCCTAAAGCAGGAATAACAAGGGAAGATGCTATGGTACTTGTTGACAGAGCATTGATTGCTAAAGGCAATAGACTATCTGAAGGTAAAGAAAGCGACCTAAAATCATTTAAAGATAGGAATTCTGTATCAGATTATGCTATTACTTCCGTCGCGACCTTAGTTAAGGCTGGAATAATAGAAGGAAGTAATTCATATCTTAACCCTAAATCATTCATTTCAAGAGCTGAGATGGCTGTAATATTGTACAGGGTTTTAGAACTATAAAATCAAAGACTTGACATCCGTTAAAATATAGTATTAGAACACTTATAAAAATACCTCCAAGTAGATAGCTAGATTGTCTACTTTGGAGGTATTTTTCAATCTTTTATATTGTGTCAAAAAATTTGCATTGCTATATTTAAATTGTTACAACATTTCCGAATTTTAGTTTTCATGGTATAATAATTATAAAGAAAGCATAGGAGAATTGAAATAGCATATAAAGATTGCGGGAGTATTTAACAATAAAAGGAGTCTTATAAATGAAGTATAAAATTAGTGAAGTAGCTAAACTATTAGATTTATCATCTGAAGCGATTAGATATTATGAAAGTAAGGGGATAATTCAACCTGAAAGGGATGAGGAAACAGGATATAGATATTATGTAGGTTGGGACATACATATGCTTATAAGAGCTAGAACTTATAGGCAATTAGGTTATAGTTTAGAAGAAACCGCTGACCTCATTAATAGATTCGATACAGTGGATATAATTTCATACTTATCAAAAAAAGAAGATGAAATCAAAAATGAAATAGAGCGTAGCAGACATCTTTTGTCTTATATAGATAAGGAGAAGGATAATATTCTGAATTGTGATGAAATAACGGGAGTATATCAAATATTATATCGTCCTGAAATATATCGTTTAGAAATGCAACAAGGGTATAATCTCTATCCTGACAAAAAATTAAGAAAAGAAATATATGAATGGATTGATAAAGTACCATTTGCTTTTACCAGTACCTTATTCCCACAAAAAAGTATACTTAACCATGAAGAAAACTTCACAGTTGGCTTAGGAATATATAAGGAGTATGCAGACTTATTAGGATTAGAAGAATCAGAATATATAAAACTTTTCCCATCCAAACTGTGTATTTTAACGGGAATCCAAACTAAATCAAGCGTAGATATTTCTCCTTCATTGTTACGACCTGCCGTTGAATACATGGATAGTCAAGGTATGATTTTAACAGAAGATGTTGTAACAAAAAGTGTTCTTATGCGTAAAGTTGACGGAGAGTATATTAATTGGCATCAAGCATGGTTACCCTTTGAACAAATAAATTGATAAATTTTTTTCAAAATATTACTTGACTTTAAAGTTCCTTGAGACCTTATACTATAAACAAATACAAATTTGTATAAAGATTATCAATGAATAAGGAGTTTTAAAGATGAAAAAATTAGTAACTTATGTTTTAATTTTGTCGATGATTGCATCTATGCTTGTAGGATGTAGTCAAAGTAGTAGCCAGGTTAATGACCAAGGTAACAACCAGACTAATAACCAAAGCAATAATCAAGAATCAAGTGATCCAGCAACAATAAAGTTTAAAGCGGGTACATATGTAGGTCAAGCTGAAGGCATGAAGGGACCTATTAAGGTAGAAGTAACAGTAAATGAAGAGAAAATTACAAATGTAAAAGTATTAGAGCATGTTGACTCAGAAAGATTGTTTAATTTCGCCAATGAATCTATACCAGCTGCTATTGTAGAGAAACAAAGTATTGCAGTGGATGCCGTTGCCGGTGCAACAATGACAAGTATCGGTATAAAGGGTGCAGTTAAAAATGCATTAGGCCAATCAGGTGTAGACATAAAATTATTAGAAGTTAAAGAAGAAAAACCAGTATTAGTAAAAGGGGAAGATGAATATTACGACGTAGTTGTTGCCGGAGCGGGTGCATCAGGTTTATCAGCAGCAATAGAATTAGCAAAGAATGAAGACTTAAGTGTATTAGTTCTTGAAAAGATGCCTTTTACCGGTGGTTCATTATCATTGTCAGGGGGACTTTTCTGGACTGGAAATGGATCTAAATATACGCCAGAGGATGATTTTACCCCAGAATCACTTTTAGAATGGCTTGAAATGAGATCTGAAACTGAGGCAAATGCTCCCTTAGTAAATCACATTGCTAACATTGCCGGTGAAACCTTTGATTACTTAATAGATAATGGAGCACCATGGGATATTAACAGTGTAACAGAAACATATCCAGATTCAGGTATTTATAGATTTGAAACAAACAGAGGTGCTACTTTAACAAAGTTTAGAGATGATGCAGCAGGAAACCAAGCTGCAGAGTTCCTTGTAAATTTTGCTAAAGAAGGGGGGGCAGAAGTGAGGATTAATTCAAAGGTTACTTCATTAGTTATTGAAAATAATGTTGTGAAGGGCGTAACCGTTGAAGATGGTGAAAAAGAATATACAGTAAATGCAAAGAAGGTTATTTTAGCAACCGGGGGCTTTGGTAATAATCCAAAATTATTAAAAGAATTTGATCCTGATTCAGCAACTAAATGGCCATTCTTAGCAGCAGGATCTACAGGTGACGGAATTGAAATGACAAGGGAACTGGGTGTTGAAATTGTTGGTAATGGCGTAATGTCATATGAAGCATTAACTCCAAATATGGGATATAAGGGTAATATTGGAAGTCTTGTTTGGGTACCGGAATTAATCGTTAACAAGGAAGGCAACAGATTTGTAGATGAAACAGGACAAAGTACTGATATAGCCTTGCAAACATATTTACAAACTGATGATATAAGCTTTGGTATTCATGACTCACAAGGTGACAGAATTGAGGATTTTGAGGCCGGAGTTGAAGCTGGCTTGATTTACAAGGGTGAAACTTTGGAAGAATTAGCTGATAATATTGGTTTAAATAAAGAAAACTTTATTGCCACAGTTGAAAAATACAATGCAGCAGCTTTAAATGGTACTGAAGATGAATTTGGAAGCAATCATGCTCAAATGAAACCCCCAACAGAAGGACCTTTTTATGCAGTGCCAATTCGTGCTTGTATTATAGGTACTATGCCAGGACTTAAGGTAAATGAAAATTGTCAAGTTCTTGGCGCCAACGGTCAACCAATTGAAAACTTATTTGCAGCCGGAGAATTAATGTTTGGAAATATTTTCAACCGAGTATATCCTGCTACAGGAACAGCTATTGCACTAGCTATATATACAGGAAGAATTGCCGGAGAAACAGCAGGTACACAATTACAATAATATATAATAAAGACCTTGCAAAATAACATGGTGGAGTTACCATGTTATAAGTAATAGTACTTGTACACGAAAGTGGCACAAGTACTATTTTTCAAACAATGAGTTTATTTAAATAATCAATTCCTGCCGGTGTGATTGCATTACCGGCCCTACCTTTTCGTATTTTAATATATCTCTTTTTTCTTAAGTTATCTAATATAGATCTAACTTTTGCATCACTTAAATTTATTCCTTTTTCTTTTAATTCATATACAATTCTGGTTCTCCCTATACCAGTTGAGCCATCTGTGTGATTATTTATAATACTTAGTACTTCAAGATTACAGTTAATTATGGATTCCTGTTTAATATTATTTGATTTATTAATTATCCGTGATGGTAATTCATATAGGGTTTTGTAATAATTGGCCACGCTTTCCAATTCTCTTACATTTCCCGACCATTTGTAATTTATTATAGCGTTTTTTTCATCATCAGTTAAATTATTATAATTTTCTCCTAAGAAGTATTCCAAGAGCAACAATATATCATCTTTTCGCTCTCTAAGAGGTGGTATGTCTATTGGAATAACATTTAGCCTGTAATATAAATCATCTCTGAAACTTCCTTTTCGAACTTCTTCTTCCAAATCTTTATTTGTTGCTACTATAAATCTTACATCAATATTTATAAATTTATCACTGCCAATACGCATTATTTGTTTTTCTTGGATGACCCTTAACAAGGTGCTTTGAAAATTAGGTGATATATCTCCTATTTCATCCAAGAAAAGTGTTCCCCCATTAGCCTGTTCGAATAATCCTATTTTACCGTTTTTACTCGCACCTGTGAAAGAACCACTTTCATAGCCAAATAATAAACTTTCAAGGAGGGACTCAGCCAATGATGCACAATTTATTGCTACAAAAGGCTCGCATTTTCGGTTTGAAAAGTTATGAATGGATTGTGCTATAAGTTCTTTTCCGGTTCCGCTTTCACCTTGAATAAGCACAGTATATTTTGTTAAAGCAGCCTTTTTTGAAAGCCCAATAGTGTGTTTCATAGAATTTGATTTATAAATGATATCATCAAAATTATATTTAGCAAAGAATCGTTTTTTTATAAGCTTATTCTTCAAGTTAACTTCTTGGTCAAATATATCTTTTTCGTTCCTAAAAATATAATTATATCCTATTACTTGATCAATTAATTTAACACTTATTTTTTCAACTATATAGTTTTCTTCATTTATTTTAATTAGTTTATCTTTAAAGTCAATTTCTGAAAGCATATCGAACATTTCATAATTTACATAATTTGTTATGCTTTTATTAAAATAATCATCAGCAATATTTAATATAGAATTTAATTTATCATTTGAGTAAACAATGTTATAGTCATAATTTGTAAGTAATATACCTTCTTTGGAATTATAAATTAGTTTATTGAGCATTTCGCTTTTTAAGTAGCTATTTAAGTAACTGCTTTTGAAATTGGCGTTAGGCTCTACAATATCATTCATTAGTTTAACAAAGTTTCTATTTATCAATTTATGGCTAAAACCTTGCTTTTGTATTATTTTATTAATGGTATCATAGCCAATTTCGCGAAATCCAATATTGATAATTTTTTTTATGTAATTAGGCACAAGTTGAACTTCATTAGGCGTTATTGCTATTTCAATACCCTTATAATAATCATGCACATCTAAATTTTTATCATATGGAATAAAATTGACATGGTTGATTCCAAGTTCGTAAAATGTGTTAGTTGTTTGAACTGTACTTTCATAACAGTCGTTTACAACCAAAACATCAGTACCTTTTGGGATTTTTTGAATTTCGTTAAAATGTTTTTTATTTATACCTCTAGTCATAACTACAACATTATCAAAATTTTCAATATGTTTTTTTAAAGGGTATATCATATGCTCGAATAAAACTAAATATATGTCGCCTTTTATAATTTCATTTTCTTTCAACTCATTTAGGAAGACTTCATCAATTTGTACATAGTCTTCAAAGACTTTCTCAATACAGCTATGCAAGTATTCAATAGCTGGCCAGTTTTCTCTATCATTATATATCATTAAAATTGATTTCATACTTCACCTCGCATAAACAATAGTTTAACATATTTAAATCAAATTGTCAGGGTTATTTTAATATTTATCCTATAAGTTTTAAAAGTTACAGTGCCTAATCACTGATTCAACAAATTGGTTAATATAATTTTTATCCTATTAATCGTTAAAAATCATCCTATTAATTGTTAAAAATTATTCTATTTATTAATTTAATTATAATAATATCGTTGAAAATTAATGTTATATAAATTAAAAAAAATTTTTTTCACCTTTGGCACAAAAATTGCTTATATATTATATAGCTATTTATAGCAAATATATATACAAAGGAAGGTAAAAATGAGCAAAGAAACGATTAAAACAAATCAGCCGGCAAAATCCGAACTTAAGCAAGAAATCGGACTTTTCGGTGGGGCAAGTGTCATTGGAGGCATAATGATTGGGTCCGGAATATTCTATTTAGGTTCATATGTATTAGCAAGAACCAATATGAGTCCCGGTCTAGCATTGTTATGCTGGATTGTCGGAGGTGTAGTATCATTACTTGGAGGATTGTGTTTTGCAGAACTTGGAGCTTCCAGACCTGTATCAGGGGGAATGACAGTTTATTTAAATGAAGCTTTTCATCCAATAGTAGGATTCTTGAATGGATTCTCAAGTTGGTGTTTGAGTGGAGCTGGTTCTATTGCAGCTATGGCAGTAGCTTTACCTACAGCACTAAGGGGTTTTGTTGGTATTAGTGATGGTGGAGTAAAAGTAATTGCAATTTTATTAATTATTGGCCTTACTATTTATAATTTATTTGGAGTAAAACAAGGTTCAATTTTACAAAACATAACAATGGTTGCAAAATTAATTCCCATTTTTATTATAATTTTTGGTGCTTTAGCTCTTGGTAACCAGACTCCCGATTTGTCGCTTAGACTTGGTGATGGTAGCACAGTTGGTATAAGCAGTATGTTAGGAATGGTTGCATTTGGTACAGTTGCTTCCTTGTGGGCTTATGAAGGTTGGACAAATTTAAACACTGTAGCAGAAGAAATGAAAAATCCAAAAAGGAACCTGCCTCTTGCTTTAATTATTGCCATTGGCGGAATCACTATAATTTACTCTTTATTTAACTATGCAATATTTAAAGTTCTTCCTCATGATCAAATTGTAGGTATGATAAATGGTGGAGATAATTATTTGGGAACTGCAGTTGCTAAAACTTTATTTGGACCTGCAGGTGGTACTTTAGTACTTGTTGGAATGATAGTTTCAATGTTTGGTGGTTTAAACGGTATGATACTTGCGTTTCCAAGAACTTATTATGCTATGTCAAAAGAAGGTCACTTTTTTAAATCTTATGCAAAAGTACATCCGAAATACAAGGTTCCTCATGTATCTCTTATAGGACAATGTGTAATTTCTATACTTTTAGTATTATCTAGAAACCTTGACCAGTTAACTTCACTTGTTGTATTCTCAGGAATGTTGTTTAATGTTTTAGCATTTGTCGCAGTACCAGTTTATAGAAAAAAATATCCAGACCTTGAAAGACCTTATAAAGTATGGTTGTATCCTTTTACTGTGATTATTACAATTTTAATTTTCTTAGGACTAATGATTAATACATTGATTGAAGATCCTGTAACAGCAGCAATTGGTTTAATAGTTCCTGTAATTGGTTGTTTTGTTTATTTATACTTTGATAAGCAACTTAAGAAAGAAAAACAGTAAAATAATTCTTGATATAAAAATTAATCAAAAGGGAGGAAAAATTTGATAACTTTATTTAAAAACGGTATAATTCAAACTATGGAAAGCTTTGATTCAAAGGCGGATGCATTTATAGTTGAAGACAACAAATTTGTATATGTAGGAACAGAAAACGGTGCTAAGGAATTTTTAGGACAAAATGATTATAAGGAAGTAGATTTAGAAGGCCATTTAGTGCTTCCTGGTTTTAATGATTCTCACATGCATTTTGTACATTATGCTAAAAGCATGAAAAGTGTGAATTTAGTAGGAACTAAAAGTATTGGGGAAATTAGAGAGCGAATTAAGAAAGGAATTTCTGAGAGAGACCCAAAAGATAAATCCTGGCTTGAAGGTGAAGGTTGGAATCATGATTACTTTATAGATGAAAAAAGATTTCCTAATAAAAATGACTTAGATGATATTACCGGGGATGTTCCTGTATTAATAATGAGAGCATGTTTCCATATAGGTGTATTAAACACAGCTGCAATGAAGCTTCTTGATTTTAACAAGGAAACCGCAAAAAAATATGGTGACTATGTTGAATATTTACCTGATGGAGAGCCAAATGGTGTAATTAAGGAAAACTTACTAGATACTATAAAGGCAAGTATTTCAACAATGGATTTGGAAGCTTTGAAAACTTCACTTGATGCCGCACAATATAAAGCTTTTGAACAAGGTCTAACATCTGTACAAACTGATGATGTGGGATATACTCAAAATAATAATTATGATGTGTTATTTCAATCATTGCGTGAATTAGATGAAGAAGGCAAGCTAAAGATTCGCTTCGGTGAACAGTGTTTATTGCAGACACCTTCAGATATTCAGACATTCTTTGATAAAGGATATAGGTTCGGATATGGTAATGATAGGTACAGGGTGAACTGTGTAAAAATATTAGCTGATGGTTCATTAGGTGCTAGAACAGCAGCAATGAGGGAACCATACTATGATGACCCTTCAACAAAAGGTATTGAAACTTTTACACAAGATGATTTAAATGAAGTAGTTCTTCTATCTCATAAAAATGATTGTCCTGTGGCAATACATGGAATTGGTGATAAAGCAATAGAAATGGCATTAGATGCAATTGAATATGCTAAGGAAAATGCTCCTGGACATAATCTAAGACACGGAATTGTTCATTGTCAGATTACAGATGATAAATTATTAGACAGATTTTTTGAATTAGATGTGTTAGCTTTTATTCAGCCTATCTTTATAGATTATGATATGAATATAGTAAGGGAAAGGGTTGGAGATATTGCCGAAACATCCTATGCATGGCAGACTATGGTTGACAAAGGAATCCATGCATCCTTTGGTACAGACTGTCCGGTAGAAGCATTTAACACTATGCCAAACATATACTCTGCTGTAGCTAGAAAAAATATAACAGGGGATGATAAAAAGGTATATCTTCCTGAGCAAAAAATGAGTATGTATGATGCAATAAGAGCATACACATATGAAGGAGCATATGCTTCAAATGAAGAAAATATAAAGGGAACAATAACACCTGGCAAGCTTGCAGATTTTATTTTGCTGGATAAGGATTTATTTAACTTAAACTCAGAGGAAGAGATTCTTGAAACTCAAGTAATTGCAACATATATAGACGGGGTAAAAGTATACAGTATATAAAAAGTTCAAGCGCTTGATTACAAGCGCTTGAATTTTAGTACTGAAATATAAACTTTAAATTTAGAATTAATAGATAAATAGGAGGAAGATTATGGATACTATTTTTTATAACGGAAGAATTTACACTGTTGATGATAGCATTCCTCAAGCAGAGGGCGTTGCTATTAAAGATGGTATTATTACTTGTGTAGGTAATAATGAAGATGTATTATCATTGCAGAGCCCGGAAACTCAACTTATTGACCTTGATGGTGCACTTATGCTACCTGGTTTTTGTGATAGCCATATGCACCTTCTTAGTTATGGATACAGCCTTGAAAAGGTAAATCTATATAGTGCAAGATGCATGGATGATTTAATCAGTTTGGGGAAAAAGTTTTTAACAGAACACCCTTATCTTAGCTGGTTGCAAGGTCGTGGATGGAATACAGATAACTGGGATGATACACGTTTTCCTAATCGTTATGATTTGGACAAGATTACTACAGATATTCCTATGTATTATACAAGGGCTTGTGGTCATATTATTGCAGTTAACAGTAAAGCATTAGAAATAATGGGAATTACTCGTAACACACCTCAAGTTTCTAATGGACGAATTGAATTTGATAATGACGGTGAACCACTTGGTATTTTCTCTGAAGCAGCCCGTGATTTGGTATATAATGCTTTGCCTAGCTTAACAGTGGAAGATATACAACGTATGCTAGTAGCTGGTGCATTAGATGCTTTAAAATATGGTATTACTTCCATACATAGCGATGATTTTGAAGCTATTGCCCCTGGTGAATATAAAAAGGTTATTGATGCTTATCAAAACTTAGTTGAAAATAACTCTCTTCCTGTACGTGTTTTCGAGCAATGTTTGCTACCTACAATGCCCCTTTTAGAAAAGTTTCTTTCAGAAGGATATCATAATAGTGAAGGTACACCTATGTTTAAAATAGGTTCACTTAAATTAATGAGCGATGGCTCTTTAGGCGGAAAAACTGCTTATCTTAGAAAACCTTATACCAATGATCCTTCTACAAAAGGTATTTCGGTTTTTACACAGGATGAAATAAATAAGTTAGTTGAGACTGCACACCGTAAAGGATTTATGTCATCCATCCACTGTATAGGGGATGGCGCTATGGAAATGAGTTTAAATGCTATTGAGAAAGCAAAAATTAATTATCCTCGTGCTGATATGAGGCATTCTCTTATTCATTGCCAGATTACAGATATAGAAACTCTCTTTCGCTACAGAGATTTAAATGTAGTGGCACACATTCAGCCTGCATTTATTGACAGTGATATGCATATAGTTAGAGATTATGTAGGTAAGGAAAGGGAAAGTACTTCTTATGCCTGGAAGACAATGGTGGACTTGGGTATACCTGTAGCGGCTGGTTCTGATAGCCCTGTTATAAGCTTTAATGTTATGGAAGGCATTTATAGTGCAGTGACGCGTAAAGATTTAAAAGGTTACCCTGAGGGAGGATGGTTACCAGGGCAAAAATTGACTATAGAAGAAGCTATATATGCTTATACCATGGGTGGCGCTTATGCTTCTTATGAAGAAGATGTAAAAGGAAGCATTCGTAATGGTAAATATGCAGATTTAGTAGTATTAGACAAAAATATTTTTGAAATTCCTGAGGATGAAATCAAAGAAGTAAGTGTTACTATGACTGTATTAGATGGTAAAATTGTATATCAAAGCGAATTGATTTTATAGGTTTGATGGTGGCTTATCAGAACTACTAGATGTGCTGATCATGGCACAGCTTAAAGTGAAAGTCAGTTTATAAAAAATATAAAAAATAGAGGTTGTTATGAGTAAATTATCAGAAAAAACTATTAGTATAATAAGAAAAGAAATGGAATATTGGAAAATTCCCGGATGTGCAATTTCTGTTGTAAAGGATGGAAAGCTATTTGATTCCATAGGATTTGGGTTTCGGAATAAAGAAGAAAGTCTTCCTGTAACTGCAGACACACAGTTTGGAATTGCATCAAATTCAAAAGCAATGACGTCTGCTCTTATTGCAATTTTAGTTGACAAGGGAATTCTTGATTATGATGTACCAGTGACAAGATATGCTCCAAATCTAATAATGAAGGATGAAAAAGCAAAGAACATGACACTAAGAGACATGCTTACTCACTTGACAGGATTTGGAACTCATGATGCTATCTGGCCGGGGGACAGAAACAGGGAAGAATTAGCCCAAAGCATGAAGTTTATACAGCCTTGTACAGAATATAGGGGCGATGCAATTTACAGTAATGTAATTTATGGCTTGGCAGGATATGTTGCTGAATGTGCAACAAATGAGTCATGGGATGATTTAATGCAAAAATATATATTTGATCCCTTAAATATGGACAGGACTAATTGTTCAGTCAATATTATGGAAAAGGATTCAAACTTTGCTATACCATATCGCTTCAGAAACGGGAAGTTAAATCAACTTAAAATTTGGAATGTAGATTTGGCAGGACCTGCAGCATCTGTAAATTCCACTGCAAATGACATGGCTAAGTGGCTTATAATGCAGATGAATGGTGGAAAGACTGAAGATTTCGTGATGATTCAGGCTGAAACATTTAAAGAAATGCATACTGTTAATTCCAAATTGTCTGACTATATAGGGGGTGGGGAGTTTTACCAATGCAGCGATTATTCCATGGGCTGGAGAACAGGAAAATATAAAGGTCGTGATTTTTACAAGCACACAGGAAAAATAGAAGGCTACAGTTCCATACAAGCATTCCTACCAGAATCAGGTGTCGGAGTTACTATACTTATTAATTTACATTCTCCTTCAGTACCGTTTTTGTATGGTGTCTTGTATACTTTACTGGATGAGGTCCTTGAAGAAAAATATGAAAACTGGCCTGCAAAATTACATGGACAAGAATTGCCTACTGAAGAAACATATAGAGACTGTGATGTTGATTATTTTAAAGAAGAACAAA
>CAZTML010000030.1:0-13844 GCA_964614935.1 uncultured Clostridia bacterium
TATGGCAAAATACAGTTATGAATTTAAGTTACAAGTTGTTCAAGCATATTTAGATTACTAGTTTGTTAAGACGTTAGTGAAAAGATGGGCATATAAAAAGTAATACTTTTTATATGCCCATCTTGTTATTTTATTGCATTCACAATATTTTCAGCAATTCTATGAATCACAGATACACATACAGAATTACCTGCTTGTTTATATAGTCTTGCATCACTCATATCTACTGGCAGTTTAAAGTCAGACGGATATCCTTGAGTATTAAAACATTCATGAGGTGTCATTTTGCGTATTCCATGTTTAGTCTTAATAAGACATACATTATGACCTCCCTCTCCTTGGTTTGCGGTTAATGTTGGAACTACGCCTGACATATTTTTTCGGACATATTTACGTCTCCATTGATATACTGTATTTGGATCATCCATTGCTTCTACAAGTTTTTCATAGATATCGCCTTTATACTTTCCTTCGGTGTAGTAATACTTGTCATCTATTTTTTTGTCGAAATCCATAATATCAGACAACTTTGTAGTTAATTGCACTGGCATTGGAAACTCAAAATTTTTGTAATAGTCTTCATTTTGAAAGGCTACGATATAAATACGTTCTCTGTTTTGAGGAATATTGCCATATTCCATTGCATTTAATACTGCGTATTTGAAATGGTATCCTGCTTTTGTAAGAGTATTTGTTACTACTCTAAACGTATTTCCGTTATCGTGACCAATAAGATTTTTGACATTTTCTAAAAAAATAATTTTTGGTTTCTTCGCTTCAAATATTCGTACCAACTCCATATATAGACCAGAACGTGTTAAATCTCCATTCTCATCAAAAAAACCTTTTCTTAAACCTGCAAGACTTACGTCTGTGCAAGGCCATCCTGCAATCATTACATCAAAATCGGGTATTTCATCTGTTTTAACATCACTTATACTTCTACAATCTACTTTTGTATTATGATTTAATTCATATGTTCTAACTGGATATTCATCTATTTCATTTGCATAAACAATGTCGAAAATGCCTGTCTGTTCGAATCCTAGATCAATTCCGCCAACACCTGCAAAGAATGACGCACATTTTAGTTTTTCCATTTTTATGTCCTTCCTTTTACAATATCCTCTAGTATAAATTAAATTGCGGCGCGCCGCAATACTTAATTTAAAAGGTAGGGGAACAGCTCCCTACCTTTCTTAAAGAATTCCTGTTAGTTTCTTATAATATTCTGATAATCTGTCATATGCTTGACAGCGTCTAATATCAAAGATTACATCAGGTTGTAATTGTTTTGCATTTACAAAAAGTTGTTGTAGACTCACGTGAGGTCTACGACCTTGATTCTTTTGGTCTTGAATCGTTTCTTTTGAGTTAGCGGGATATTGCCCAAACTCTTCAGAATTTACTTTAAGATCATAAATATATAGTAAATTGTCATCAAGTTTAAATCTTAAAAATACTAAGTCATCAAATTGACACTTAGGACCAAAAGAAGATAAATCTCCTTCAAATCTCGAAGTTGCTTTAAACTCTACTTTATTCCCTGTGTTTGGGTCTGTTGCATCGCCTACTTCATTGCCACGATTCCATAAATACCCAAGACAAAAGCAACCCATCGGTTCAGATATTGCGTCTGGCATATTGATTCCACGATGGGAATTGTTCTGAATATAAGTATTCAGGTCTTTCCATTTGAAGTAAGCATTACAGGTTTCATCAATTCGTGCATCGTCAATCGTAATATATCCGAAATCGTTATATATAGGCATAATACCACATTGGGGAGCTGTCCCCTACCCTATGTAATAATAGCACAATTTCAAGCAATTAGCATTATTTAGTTGCAATTCATAACAAATAAGAATATAATAAATATATTAAAAGTATTACTTTTTATATATTTATTATGTTAAATGGAGGTATGACATGAAGACAATAGCCATTGCAAACCAAAAAGGTGGTGTAGCAAAGACAACTACAACTTACAATTTAGCGGCAGCAAAAGCCATGACTGGAAAGAAAGTTCTTATGATAGATTTAGATCCTCAAGCTTCTCTTACAATTAGTTGTGGTATGAATCCAGATGATAATGACTTTCAAAAAACAAATGTATGTAATTTGTTTGATGGAAAAACAGACCCTGCAAAATGTGCATTTCCAGTTGATGCATCACAATTAGATACATTATTCATTGTTCCTTCTAATATTGATTTGGCAGTTACTGAAACAAAATTAGTATTGGGGAGAAATACGGATGTTCAGTTAAGGAAAGCAGTAAAAAAATTTGAAGAATTTTTTGATTATATTTTTATAGACTGCCCACCTCAGTTAGGTACGTTACTTGTTAATGCACTAGTAGCTTCTGATGAGGTAATAATTCCTGTTAAGACAGATTATTTAGCATACAGAGGTTTGAATGCTTTACTGGATACAATAGAAGGAATACAGTCTGGTGATGGAGATCGTTCGTTAAATCCCGACCTAGTGTTACTCGGAATAGTTGCTACGATGTATGAAAAATCTGTAAATGATCAAAAAGATGTACTGACTTTATTGGAAGATAAAGCAACAATTCTTGGTACTATAAAAAAGAGTGCAAATGTACCAAGAAACGTGATTGATGGATTACCTGTAGTAATAGCAAATAAAGGTGTAGATGTAGCAAAAGCATATGTAGAAATAGCAATTAAAATATAATAAGTATTACTTTTTATATAGTAAGGAGATTAAAATATGGCAGAGAGAAGAAGTTTAGCGGATGTGGTGCGTAAGCAAGAAGCACAAGAAAATGAGAGTAGTAAAACACGTTCAGCAGCAGTTAATAGAATTACTCCAAATGATGGTTCAAAAGACAAACAGATTTCGGCTAAGGTTAATGCAAAAATGTACGAGATATTTACACGAATAAATAAAGAACAAGGTATCTCTAATAATTCGGCTTTAAATATGATTATTAGTAGATATGTAAGAGAAAATAAAGGTATTTTAGATGACGAATCTGTTATTTAAAAAATAGTCATATACTAAGTATTAACTATTATTACTTAGTATATGACTATTTTTTTACAGGACTTGATAATTCAAGTTGTATTAGGTACAATTTATGTAAATGAATAAAAAGAAAAGCCCAGTGTTGGCGCACTGAACTTTTCAAAATCTTATTCATTATTGATTCTTTGGAATTGGCGTTCCTTGAATCGGTGCTTCGGCATCTCCAACCATTTACATTAAGATACATATATCGAAGCTTTTTTCTGTATATAAATATTATATAGGAATATGGCTTAATAGTCAACCACTAGATGTGGTGGAGTGCGCTTAAAACAAGGCATTATAGACTATATTAGAGTATTTTAGCATGTGATTGGTATACGCCATTTGCATGCTTTTTTGTTGTAAAAAGGCACGCATACAACAATTTAATAAGGCTCTGGTTGCCATTCCAGAGGGAAGAAAAGGTAGTGCTGAGAGGACAACCACTATAAAACAACCTTTACGGGGTAGCAGCCGTAGGAATCGCCGTTAGAGGGTGCGTTGGTAGACCATTATCTTTAGAAATCGGCGTGCCCGTCCTGTCGCTTGAAATGGTTTTTAATGCTATGAGAAAGCATTAAATTCAAGGTGAAATATCAGTACCAAAACATTTTAAGAGGGGGGTTACAAAAACGACTTGCATCGTGCGGTGTCTTAAGGCAGACTTCGACCGCTAGTAGAAATACTTGAATTGTACCGAATAGTAATATTCGGGTGTGATACGGATACCTCGTGCAGCCTATACTGGCTTGTACTTTACTATCACATTACCTTTACAATCTCCAAAATTCGACTTATATCGACATTTAGAGATTGTAGGGGGGTGTGGAGCCATTTCCTGATTCACCTGCCAGGCTTGCACATTCAAATACGTACGTCAATAGAAAAAGTCAAAAGATTAAAGGCTCCAATAGGGGCTCCCGAAGGTCTATCCCTTGGCTTTTGTTATTGTTAATTGGTTGTTTTGAACAGAAATTATAATATGGTCCGCAATATTGAAACCACATTGTTTTAACCATTCACCTTTTAATAGAATCATTGGCACATCTTTATATTCTGTTTTACAGTAGTTTGTTGTTCTTGATTGTGTAGATCCATAGACTTTAAGCGTACGTTCTTTTTTTTCCATATGTAATTACCTCATTTTGAAATGGTTTGGTTGATAGATAAAATAGAAGAGGATGAGGAAGGAGTTCCCCACCCTCTGGATGATACTATTATTCGTAGCAAGGAGTAGTTTCACCGACAATATATTTGCCATTGGCATATACCATGACACGATATGTGGTTTTTTTTGATTTTTTATTTTTAAGGTTCAAATCTCCGAAGTCGGCAGCTTCAAAAATAAATTCATCTGTTTCGCTGACGCTCACGCCAGATGTGTTATTTTGATTGCCACCAGAAGATGAAAGAGAAGTAGAACGTTTCAATATTTTACGTCTTCCTACAAGCTCCTGGAAGAATTTTCGGCTCTTAGGATCTTGTGCATTGAATACGCTGATATAGGCACATAAATCAATGATTTCTCGTGCGTGTGCTTCTCCATAGCGTCCTTCGAGTTGGGCGATGGACTGCATCAGTAGGAATAATGAGACTTTTTTACTTCGCAAGGTACTCATGGCTTGTGAAAGAATAGAAAAATCTAAATTTAACTGGACAGCTTCATCCAGTAGAAACATGATAGGAACGACTTTTTGATTGGATGATACATCATCCCTACGCATGAAAGCCATTAAAAAGTTTGTGATGATAATAGCCATAGCAGGTGCGTAAATCTGATATTTGTCCTGTGGTACATCAATATAAATATCTCCAGTATTTAGGTCGTTCGGAGTTATACAATTTCCTTCGCCATCGAACAGAGTTCGAAGCGCTCCTGTGTTAAATGGTCTCACGCATTTACAAAGATGATTGTAAATACCACTCACGTTCTTTTCAGAAGATCCTTCATAAGAGTTACTATATTCTCCTGCAATTTTACAAGCACTATTTTTAATGGTAATCGTTATATCAAATACATTTCCAGAAAGTATTGCATCCACAATCTCTGGAAATTTTAGTTCTCCTGGACGTTCTCCTGTATCATGTAAATGGAGAAGATATAAAGCTATAGCACAGAAGTAATCACGTGCGCCATTTACAAAAAATGCCGAATTTTCGCCCTGCTCATCAGGACAAATTATAATACTCATCTGTTCGACAAATGAACGACGTTCCGTTAGGTTCATTTGCGCCACTCCATCCAGTGGATTATAGTGGCAACTTCCTTCTTCTTTATCAGGTGTAAATACCTTAATATTTTTTCGCTTACCGCGAACAAAATTAAGAAGATCTCCTTTGATGGAAATTGCAAATACACCACAACCGCCTTTTTTTAGGTAGGAATTAAACCTTGCTGCAGTTGTTGCAGCCTGTGTGGTTGATTTACCTGATCCAGGCAAACCAAATGAAACTAAATTTCCATTTGCATCACTATTTCTTTTTATTAGTCTGTAATTTCCCATTCGGTCTTTATATTTGCAAAGGATAACACCATCTGAGCTATGCCAGTCTTCGACTGGTAGCGCATCGATTTCCATTTTATAAGGGTCATTACTAGACCAGAACTGAACGAGTTCCCCATACATTTTATTAAATTCATGATGGTCTTTTGAGAAGCTTCTGTCGGTCAACTTTTTATATCGCTTGTCTCTGATAGATGAAAAGGATATCAGTACCCATAATATGAGTAGCCCAAACTGGGTAACCAGTTTGTAAATATTATAAAGAAAGTGGGTTTCGTGTGTTTGGGTGAGCATACATAATAATTGAAAAACGTAATCTTTAAATACTACACAAGCAATTCCAAGTAAAAGCAATGGAATAAGATTGTAGTATTTGATGTTGTACCATAATTCATTTTTTTTCATAAGCAAATTTCCTCCGTGATTTCTTTTGTTTTCTGCAGGGATTTTTTACCCCATTCAGATGTGGACTTTATAGCAGAGAATGTTGCTGCTTCCGCGATATGTCTCATTTCTTTTACTGCCTGTTCAGCAGGGTCATTATTATTATCTGAAGCATCTGATAGGTGCTCCATCTCTTTTTCTGCTTTTGAAAGCAGTTTAAGTGTCTTGTCTACCATGTTTTTTCCTCCTCGATTGTATGGTTTGTATTGCCCCATCCAGACTGGGATTTTTCTCCCCATGAACCAGTACCTTGTCCCCAACCTTGATTTTTTTCTGTCTGGGAAGTTTCTACAGTTTTATTTTTTTCGAGCTCTATCAGACGTTCGCGTGTTTGTTCCAGTTCTCGTTGCTTTTCATCCAAAGAACGTTCCATTGTTGCAAGTCTTTTTTCTAATTCCTGATTATGATCATTTGCTAATGTCAGCTCTTGATCCTTAGAAGCAATGGTATGAGACAAATCTTCGATTTGCTCATTTTTATGATGAATTTCATCGTTCTTATCCATCCTATCAATCGTTGTTTCATTTGTAACAATTTGTTCCTGGAGTGAATCTATTACCATATCCTTTTCTTGAACAATCTGCTCTAATACGTGCACTTTTTTATCGCTTTCTACGAAGCTCTCTAAAAGTGTTTTATCGCCCTGCATTTCTCGGACTTCGTCCAAATGCAAGCCTGTCTTTTCGGTAAATTCTTTCAGCTCTTTTACTGTGAAATTTACACCGCTAGTTTTTCCATTGATAACAGCACCTTCGATGCCGTTATCAGTAAGATACTTCTGCAGGTCTTGATGAAAATTACGAAGCTCTATTTTATTTAAAACATCATTTGCAGAAATCTTTTCATCATAATAATCTGTCATTCTGGCGTAGTTATTTATTTTAATTTTTTCGCCATTATCATTGAGCTTGAATCGGTAGCTATATTCATAGCGACCAGATTCTAATTTAATTGCTGTTGTTGTCTTAACAGTTTTATGCTGAACCACATCATGATCCAGTTTGGTGACTGGACAAAATACTACATGAATATGGGGGAGACCAGCTTCATCATAATGAATTGCATTATTGATGATATTTTCTTTTCCGTATCGTTCCGATACAAAATCGAAAATACCATTGAAAAATGCTTCTTCTTTATCGGGAAAACCATTTAGTTCTTGTGGAAGGGTTACCACCCATCCACAGCCAGTAATGGCATCTTTTTCTCTTGCGCTGCCACGTCCGTATAAATATTTTTCACCTATCAGTTTTTTATAATATTCATAGTCTGTTAGTCCGTTATGATTAAGAGGAAAAGAATAATTCAGTTCGCTTCTCGTAGCATCAATATCTGGATTAGAATTATTCTCGATAGATCTATCATTATGACGCAGCATATTGCACATTGCATCATCTGTAAATTTTTCCAAACTTGCCATTATTTATTACCGCCTTTCTTTTGTAATGGTTGCCATTAAAGGCAACATGTTGTAAGGAAGATTCTTTCCATTCGCACACAAAGGTCGTCGCCGTTTGACTATTTTGCAAAACACACAAACCTGTCGCTTTGCTCCGTTTGTGTAGTCTGCAAAATAGTCTACACAGCTCCTTCCAATGTGCACTCATTCCAATCATCTTCCTTACAAGATATGTAAGATGATTTTCGCTTTGCTCAAATCTTATCTTACACCATCACCCTTTGGGGTGATTTATCTTGTTCTAATGGTGGAGTTTGCAACTCCCCCAAGCGAAGCTATCCCCCACGCAACAAGGGACGTTGTCCCTTACGAAAAGAAATTCAAAATTATTCGCTATGCTCACAATTTTTCTTTCTTTTCTATCCCTATGAATTTCCTCATAAATTCGTCAATTCACTGGGGCACATCCCCAGACAAATCATGAAAGAAACAAGCTCATAAATTCGCTTATTTCTTTCATGATTTTCCCCTGGCAGATGCTTCACTTCGTTGGCATCTGTAAAGGAGCTTTCGCTCCATAAATATTTACATTTCACTATGTGAAATGTTTAATGGTGGAATCTGTTTTTCAGCTTTTCTTTGCTCATATAAATTCAGCTTTTCCAACATCTGATGAATTGTTTTTACATCGTACCCAAATTCATTTTTACAAGCCTGATTGAACAGCTTTTTTAAAGACTGCAGGCTTTCATTTTCCTGTTGTAATTCGGTTACTAAATCTGAAATTGATTTTGTTTTTGACATTGTCATACCTCCATTTTTTAGATAAAAGAAGGAGCCTCAAGAGGCTCCTTCTAGCCCACTTTAGGTTGATAAAAATGTGTGGGTATTCAAATCATATCCGCCAAAATACGATTGAAATTGTGATTAGTTAAATGCTATCATATCCTCGGTTATCATCAAATTTTTGATGTCTTCCTCGGACTTATTCCAGTTGTTTTCATCTACGTTTGAAAAGTTATTTTCGACATCTTCAAAAAGCAGATCCTGCTTTGCAATATACTGCTCGTAAAGAATTGTAAATAATCCTGGAATCATCTTATTGACTTGTTCTAATGTGAGCACAATACGATTAGCGGTGCTATCACTTAATTTGTACGAATAAAGGAGATTTCTCTTTACTTTGAATACATACTTGATTGCAGTTTGAAAACCACGCTTTTCTGCGCATACAAGTGTAATTCCACTATTTAATTTTTCTTGAACAACTAACTTATCATAGTCTTTGAGAGGCTTTAATGCCTCTAATGCTGTTTGTAAATTCATATATATACCTCTTATCTTTCCTTGGCGGATTGTCTGATTATCATAGAGCCAAAAGGCGGTTCATAATCTGGATTTGTCTCATTCCAATACAATTCATCGCCCTGCTCTACAATATGGAATAAGCCAGGGCAGGGAGCTGATTTATAAGCGTCCAAATTAGTAATGTTAGAGAACACCTCTTTACCATCATAAATAGGGTTCACAACCGCATTCAGAATATCCTTAAAGGATGGGTCTTTTTCGCAGCACGCTGCGTAAATTTCATCATCCATATTAGGTGGATATTCATTTCCATATTTATAATTACAGAAATAGATGAAGTGCTTTGCATGATATTTTTTTGCACTGTCTAATGGTTCTCTTGTTTCCACCACGCCTGCATACATGCAGTCTGTTGGTTTTGTGTAATTATCAAGAATTACCCAATCGTCTGAATCTGGGATGAGTACATACCCATCTTTTAGATATACTTTTCTCATTCCATTTAAAGTTTTTTTGGCGGGCTCTTGACCTTCCATAAAAAAGAAATTTAACTGTTGATATTGTGTGATTTTCTGTTTTGCATCCTGCTTTTCAAATTCAGACATGATTGCCATATTTTGAGTGGTTTCTTCTATCTTTGCATTACAGAAATCGGAAAGTTCTTCTTTTACTTCTGGACTTAACTTCAGGAACAAGCGGAGCATATAATTGATTACTCTGCTATAAGAACTACCCATTTTTTCAGACATTACACCGAGATTGTTTGAGTTCTCGATGGAGAGATCGAACGAAGTTCGTTTGGTGTCTTTTTCTTTCATAGGCGATTACCTCCATTTTTATTGTCAAAGTTCTGTGAAGGATAAATAAAATCTATCACTAGTTACATTATATATATCGACAACTTATTTGTCAACTTAATAGACAACTTAAAAATAATTTATTTTTAAGTTGTGATAGTCGCGGTTTTTAATAAGCAGTAGAAAGTATTATTTATCTGCTTTATCATTTGTAATTTTGCACCTCCCCGTCCCAACTCCAACGGGGGGAATAGGGATGAAATCATTTCAATGATTTCATAGATAACGACCACCCCCAACCCCGCCTTGCGCAGGCGGTGCTTTAGCTAGTTTTTGGTCTTCCTATTTCTATACTTCCGCCCTATCTCCATCTACGGACTCATTGCATGGTAATTCAGATTCTGTATTCATCATCTCCTATCGGCTTTCGTTATCAATGCCCTTTGTCAACATCTGTTTGGACACTCGACCTTAGCACATCCATGCGAAGCAGCAAGGACTTCAAAACTTTTTCAAAACGCTACGCTGAAAAACTTTTTCGCGCGCGCCTTTGGCGTCCTTGCAACTACGCCTGGATGTACGGTCAAATGAGTGTCAACAGATAAAAGTTGAAAAAGAACCTTGATAACTAAATAAAGCCGACAGGAGATAGCCGATGAATACAGAATCTTATGAATTACCATTCAGCAATGAGCCCTTCGATGAAGATAGGGCTAGACAGCAAGAAATCTACTTAGAAGAAACTTTTGATAATTGGTTAGAGAGCCTCAGGTCTTAATCCGAGGCTCCTGAAAGGAGCTCACATGACAGTTGAAATTACTGGTTATACCTTCAAAACAGGTGAATGTCACCTTTACGCAAACGACATCGACGAAAGACGTCTCCAACAGCTTGAAAGAAATCGCTACGACGATGGATCGGAGCGCGAACTTGAGTTTATTTTCACTCGCAATGAGTATAATTACCTCTACGGATGGTTAAAACGACAAAAAGTCGTAAAAAATGCAGAACCAAAGACACTTGGCGATGCAGTCAGAGCTACACTTGGATGCATCACAACAATATCTGGTAAATACCTAGAGCTCGCATAAGCGGGCTTTAGGATTACATACAAAATCTTATTCATATGGGCATAGCCCCGGAAAGGAGTTCATTATGAAAATGAACGAAAAAACCACTTTAAAAATGGAAGACAGAGCTGAACAGCTCAACGCTATCTTGTTGGCGCAGGAAGCAGATTTTACAGTTGATTATGTGAAGGTTTGGAAGAATAACACCGAACTGGAAGGCTACACATTAAAGTCTTCAAATAATTGCGCTCCTACCATTTATTTTGATGAAAAATGGTATCAGAAGTCAGATAGAGAAGTTGTAGAGTTTCTTACAAAAATGCATGAAGCTCACGATTGCAAAGTAGATGTTGCGGAAATGGTAAACAGAGATTATATCCTCTCTCATATCATGCCTAGAATGGTATCAGCAGAGAATGGTGAAGAACTGGAAAACAGAGGAATTGCACATATTAAATTCTTGGATATGTTTATCCTCTTCTACGCTGCTATAGATAATTTTGCAGAAGATGGAATGGCATCCCTACAGATTACAGATAATCTTTTAAAGATGGCTGACATTTCGATAGATGAAGCCTATAAATACTCTTTAGAAAATCTGGAAAGTCAGGTTGAAATAAAAACAATGGAAGAAATTCTCTTTGGTGAAATGGGAATGGATGCATCAGAACTAGGCGAACCACAGTTTGCTTTGTGGGTATGCACCACAAAAAATAAATTACAGGGAGCTGCAGCAATGCTTTGTCCTTCTGTTCTTAAAAAATTAGAAGAACGTATTGGAGGAAAGATAGCAATTCTCCCAAGCAGTATTCATGAATTTATAGCTCTTGGCTATAATACAGAAGATGAATTTGAAACGCTGCTTTCAATGGTTCGTGAGGTAAATGCTACCCAGGTAGCTGTTGAAGAAAGACTTACCGATTCTGTATATTACGTTCAGAATCAGCAGTTAAAAATTGCAATGTAATAACAAGGAGCCCTTCGGGGCTCCTTTCTATATTATGGAGGTAATCATATGACAAATTTAGAAATAGTAATTGGTGAAGCTATCAATCAGGGCGTTTTTACAGAAGAACAGATCCAAGGCTACTTATCAGAAGGGGACTTGCCATTAAAGACCTTTAAATCATGGCAGGATGCAGGGTATACAGTCAGAAAAGGACAAAAGGCTCGTCTGCAGACAAAATTATGGCAATTGCGAAACAAAAAGAAAAAGGAAACAGAAGATTCAAAAGATGAAGTGAAAAATGATAGATTTATTCTTGTTCCTGCTTATCTGTTTACGCTGGATCAGGTTGCAAAGATTGGAGAAGATAATGGTAAATAAGTACAATTTAGAGATAACGGATGATAAACATCCGTTACTCGTAAAAGAAGATTCTTTTTTATATGATGGAGCAAATATGACAAGCCCAGAAAGAATTGTTGATATGATAAATGAATTATTTCGCCTAAAATACCAGGCGGAGGAATATTTATATCTTTGTACTTTTGATAATAAAATGAATGTAACGGGTGTTTTTGAAGTTTCGCATGGAACTGTGAACAGTTCTCTTGCATCTCCACGAGAGGTGGCGATACGAGCCCTTGTTGCAGGTGCATCTGGTGTTATCTTTTTACATAATCACCCATCACAGGATGTAATACCATCCGATGCTGATAAAAAGGTTTTTGTTCAGTTGGTTCGAGGACTTAAGTTACTTGGTATAGATACGCATGATTTTATTGTTGTTGGCAGTGGATATTATTCCTTTAAAGATAAATTGCTTTATGAAGAACTTCTTTATGAAGAACTTCTTGAATAAAATATAATTTTAAATTATATTTTATTATATTTTGAGGAAGAAAAAGTGTTTTATATGCGTTTTTCAGAAAGGCATTACAAGTAAATACACCTGTAATGCCTTTTAAAACGCAAACTTTATCGTAATCTGTCGAAATATGTCGATAAAAAGAGAACTGGTGTCAAATATTAAAATATTTGACACCAGTAAATTTTAGTCGTAAAATCAATATATACGCTGGTGTCATATATAAGTGTCAATAAGAAAGGAAGGTATTCATTATGAATGGATATGAAATTATGTCAGATAGTTATAAGAAGGCTATCGAACAGGGAAAAATGAAAAAAGAAACTGCAGAACCTGAAATTAGAATTTATGATTTTCTTGCCACTTGTTCACAAGATGATATTTATAGGTTAGTAAACTCTTCTGCTTTCAATGATGTTATGAAAGCTTATATGAATAAGGCTATAAAAAATGCAAAACTGAAAACAGAGGATGAAGAACGTATTACAAATGAACTTCGTTATTTGTTTGATGAAAAAACCGCAAAAGAAATATGCGAGGGATAACAGATGATTTATGGATATGCAAGAGTTTCCACTAAGTTGCAAGCAACTGATGGAAACTCTATTGAAGCACAAATTCAGCAGCTAAAGGCCGCTGGTGCTTCAATGATATTTAAAGATGCTTTTACTGGCGTAAAAATGCACCGTCCTGAATTAGATGAATTATTGGAACTGCTTCGCCCAGGAGATACAATTATTGTTGCAAAACTGGATAGAATCGCTAGATCCACTGAGGAAGGCTTGAAACTTATTCAAGAGCTCTTGAATAAGAATATTTCAATCCATGTCCTTAATATGGGTTTAATTGATAATACGCCGACAGGAAAGTTAATTATTACAGTTTTACTTGCTTTTGCAGAATTTGAGCGTGAAATGATAATAGAGCGAACCCAAGAGGGACGTTCTATTGCGCGATTAGATCCTAATTACAAAGAAGGTCGTAAAAAGAAGTTTTCCAAAGCACAGATGGAGCACGCTTTGAAACTTCTTGAGACTAATTCATATAAAAGCGTGGAGAAAATGACTGGAATATCAAAATCTACGCTTATAAGGGCAAAAAAATATGATATCAAATAATATTGGGGGATTTCATATATGAAAAGAGAATCATTTATTTGTTTAATAGATTTATATTTAACTGTGCAGAATGGAATTAAAGGGACACTTGAACTTCTTCTAGGTAGTTGTGTTTCTGCAATTGGTTATGAAGAAGGATTTCTAGGAAAACTAACTAAAATTGAAAGTGTTATAAAAAATGAATGTCATCCAAGCTTTATGGAATGTGATGAAGATGGATGTTCTTTTTATTCAATAGTTTTAGATGATACTAATTTATCTAGTGAAGAAAAGGCAGATATTTTAATGAATCCTAGAAAAGCATACTACTGAGATTCTACGTCAGTACTTTATAAACCACCCTCAAAGCATTGATAA
>CAZTML010000031.1:0-13730 GCA_964614935.1 uncultured Clostridia bacterium
CAGAAAACAAGCGATAAAGTAGATCAAGCTTACAACTTTGTTAAAGAAGTTGTATCAAACGGCGAAGAAATATTATTCGTTGGAACAAAAAAACAAGCACAAGAGTCTACAAAGTCTGAAGCAGCAAGATGCGGTATGCATTTCGTAAGTCAAAGATGGCTAGGTGGAATGCTTACAAACTACGCAACAATAAGAAAAAGAATTGACAGACTCAACGAATTGAAAACCATGGAAGAAGATGGAACTTTCGATCTTTTAACTAAAAAAGAAGTTTTCAAATTAAAAAATGAAGCCGATAGACTTGAAAAATTCTTAGGCGGAATTAAAAATATGGATAAATTACCAGGTGCTTTGTTTGTTGTTGACCCAAGAAAAGAAAGAATAGCAGTTCAAGAAGCTAAAATATTAGGAATCCCGGTTATCGCAATTGTTGACACAAACTGTGATCCTGATGAAATAGACTATGTTATTCCAGGTAATGATGATGCTATAAGAGCAGTTAAACTATTGACAGCTACTATGGCTGATGCAGTTCTTGAAGGAAAACAAGGTGTTCAGATGACTGATGAAGAATTCGAAGAAGACGATGAAGTATCTGAAGAAGAACTAGAAAAAGTTGAAGAAGAATAAATAAAACAACAAAAAAGTAAGGGGTTAGGAATTATTTCCTTACACCTTCTTTTTAAATTATGGAGGATAATATGCAAATTACAGCTTCAATGGTTAAAGAATTAAGAGATAAAACAAATGCAGGCATGATGGACTGCAAAAAAGCTTTACAAGAAACTAATGGTAATATAGAAAAGGCTGTTGACTATTTAAGAGAAAAAGGTCTTTCTCAAGCAGCAAAAAAATCAGGAAGAGTTGCTGCAGAAGGTCTTACTACAGCATTAGTTTCAGCTGACGGCAAAAAAGGTGTAGTTGTAGAAGTTAACTCAGAAACAGACTTCGTTTCTAAAAATGAAGAGTTTAAAAACTTCGTTACAGAAGTGGCACAGGCAGTTGTAGAAAATGATCCTGCAGATTTAGAAGTTTTAAAATCTGTTTCATTAGCTGGAGGAAAAACTGTTCAAGATACTTTAACAGACAAAATTGCAAAAATAGGTGAAAACATGTCTGTAAGAAGATTTGGCCAATTAAAGGTTGAAGATGGCGTAGTTGTTGATTATATCCACGGTGGAGGAAAAATTTCCGTTGTTGTGGCTTTGGAATCAAAAGGCGACAAAGGAACTCTTGAAGTATTAGGAAAAGATTTAGCAATGCAAGTTGCTGCTATGAATCCAAAATATATAGCAAGAGAAGACGTTGATGATGAATTTATAGCTCATGAGAGGGAAATACTTATAGCACAAGCTTTAAACGAAGGAAAACCAAAAAATATAGTTGAAAAAATGGTTGAAGGAAGACTTAATAAAGAGCTTAAAGAAATTTGTCTTTTAGAGCAAGCTTTTGTTAAAGATTCTGATTTAACAGTGAAAAAAGTAATAAGCGAAACAGCTGCAAAAATAGGCAGCGATATTAAGGTTGCCGGCATGTTAAGATTTGAAGTTGGCGAAGGAATAGAGAAAAAGTCAGAAAATTTTGCTGATGAAGTTGCAAAACAAATGGGCTTATAATCCTGTACAATAAATGGAGAACTGAATAGTTCTCCATTAAAATAAATATATCAGGAGGATAATATGTGCAAATACAAAAGAGTAGTTTTAAAAGTCAGCGGGGAAGCTTTGTCCGGCAACACAGGTCATGGCATAAATTCAGAAATAGTTAATAAAATTTCTCATGTTATAAAGAGAATAAATGAAATGGGTGTAGAAGTGGCTATTGTTGTTGGAGGTGGAAACTTCTGGAGAGGGGCTTCTGCTACAGAAATGGACAGAACTACATCAGACTATATGGGAATGCTTGGAACAATAATAAACGGCCTTGCCCTTCAAGATGCCTTAGAAAACATTGATGTTGAAACAAGGCTACAAACCGCTATAGAAATGAGACAAATTGCAGAGCCCTATATCAGGAGAAGAGCAGTAAGACATTTAGAAAAGGGAAGGGTTGTTATATTTTCGGGAGGTTCGGGAAATCCCTACTTCTCAACCGATACAACAGCTGCATTAAGAGCTGCTGAAATCAATGCAGAAATTATCCTTTTAGCTAAAAATGGGGTTGACGGTGTTTATAGCGATGATCCAAATAAGAACTCTGATGCGGTTAAATATGATGAACTTAATTATATAGATGTATTAAACAAGGGTCTTAAAATAATGGACTCAACTGCAACATCACTATGTATGGATAACAAAATTCCTATCTTAGTTTTCGGAATAGAAAATCCTGAAAGTATTGAAAAAATAATTTTAGGGGAAAATATAGGAACTATAATTAAGGAGGTTTAGCAATGTATAGAGACTTAATAATTAAATCAGAAGATTCAATGAAAAAATCAATCAATTTTCTTAAAGAAGAGCTTGCAACAATTAGAGCAGGCAAGGCTAATCCTAAATTAGTCGATAAAATTCTAGTATCTTACTATGGTACAATGGCACCATTAAATCAAATAGCAAATATTTCTGTACCTGAACCAAGATCAATCCTTATTCAACCTTGGGATTCAAATGCTTTAAAAGATATAGAAAGAGCAATACAAACTTCAGACTTAGGAATTAATCCAACTAACGATGGAAAAATGATAAGATTAGTAATTCCTATTCTTACTGAAGAAAGAAGAAAAGAATTGCTTAAACTTGTAAAAAAAGAAACTGAAAATGCTAAAATTGCAGTTCGAAATATTAGAAGGGATTCTAACGATGAAATTAAGAAACTGCAAAAACAAAGCGAAATTTCAGAAGATGACCAAAAAAGAGCAGAAGAGGAAATGCAAAAGCTTACAGACAGATACATAGTCCTAGTTGATGATATATACAAAGAGAAGGAAAAAGAAATATTAGAGGTTTAGAATGGATTGTTTAATAGGATATCCATTAAGAGAAGCATTAGATGTATTAGAAAATAAAAAGAAGATTATTAATATTGTAAAAATAAGGGGTACTAATAAGAGATTCAATGATTTACACAGACCATATGTAATAAGAGAAGATTACTCCGGTTCTAGGGTAACATTGTACATTTCTTACTATTAAGGTTGAGGGACACACCTTCAATATATGGTGACTCTCTGCGGATAGCTATTGAAGGAATGTCCCTGTACTTGTCATCCTGAGTGTAACGAATGATCTCATATCTTTAAATTCTGAGATTCTTCACCTGCGGTTCAGAATGACAGGCTGCTTTGCAGCTTATTCATAGCAATGATATAAATTTAGAGTTTTGAATTTGTGAGGCATATATGAATTTTGAAGAAGAAGTATTATCAGGAGTTATTCCTGCACATATTGCGGTTATAATGGATGGAAACAGAAGATGGGCTAAACAAAAGAATTTGCCTACAAAAATGGGACATAGAGAAGGAGCTCTCAGGGTAACTGATTTAGTGAGAAACTGCGGAGACATAGGAGTAAAATATTTGTCAGTCTATGCTTTTTCCACTGAAAATTGGAACCGGGAAAAAAAAGAAATTGACTATTTAATGAACTTACTAGTGGAATTTGTTTTTAAAGAGCTTAACACACTACATAAAAACGATGTTAAAATTACCATGATGGGAAACATGGAAGACTTACCTGAAAAAACAAAAAAGGAAATCAAGCGTTCAATTGAACTTACTAAGAACAACAAGACCCTTCATTTAAATATTGCATTAAGTTACGGCTCAAGAGATGAAATTATAAGAGCCGTTAAAAGCATTATACATGATTATGAAAACAATGAAATTAACATAGAAGAATTAAATGAGGATTATTTTAAGAATTACTTGTTTACAAATGATATGCCTGATCCTGATTTATTAATTAGGACTAGTGGTGAATTAAGATTAAGTAATTTTCTTTTATATCAGCTTGCATATACGGAATTTTATTTCACAAATATTTTATGGCCTGATTTTAAGAAAGAAGAGTTACTTAGAGCTATTGAAAATTATCAGCAGAGAAAAAGAAGATACGGCAATTAGGCGGTGTAATATGGGACGAAGAGTGTTAACCGGATTTACCGGAGGAGCATTTATAGCTGTTGTAACCTATTTAGGTGGGTCTATATATGATTTTGTGTATTTTGGTATAACCTGCATAGCTATTTATGAATTATCAAAGGTTTTTTTTAACAATGGTTTTGATTACGGAGCTATATTGAATTACATGTTTGCAGCTTTGCTATTTATTGAAAAAGTTACCGATTACCAACATTTCTTTGACTTTTTCTTATTTTTATATATATCTATTAATTTTCTTATCTTTGTATTTAATAAGAAAGTCGATGTTAAGAAAGTTACAGAAGTAATTTTTATAGGAACCTATGTGGTCTTTTTCATGTACCACATGATGCTATTAAATAATTCTAAATTTGTATGGTTAGTATACATAATTGCATTTGGATCAGATACATTTGCTTATTTTACCGGTAAACTTTTCGGTAAAAATAAATTATATCCTGAAATAAGCCCAAATAAAACTATTGAAGGAGCAATTGGCGGAATTATAGGATCTACGATTTTATCATTGATTTATTTTAATTATTTAAGCATAAATAAATATTTTTACATTATAATATTTAGTGTAAGCGCATCTATATTTTCAATGGCAGGTGATCTTACAGCATCTAAAATTAAAAGAGAATTTGGAATAAAAGATTTCGGATATATGTTGCCGGGACATGGGGGCATAATGGATAGATTTGACAGTGTTTTATTTGTTGCTCCAACAGTCTATTATTTTATTTCGCTTTTTCTATAAATGGAGGTAACATGTTAACATTAATAGCATCAATTCTTGTTTTTTCTGCTATTGTTTTAGTTCACGAATATGGTCATTACAAGGCTGCTAAAAGTGTAGGTATCAGGGTATATGAATTTGCCATAGGTATGGGTCCAACCCTATTTAAAAAAGAAAAGAAAGGTACCATTTATTCTATTAGGGCAATTCCAATAGGTGGATTTGTTCAAATGGAAGGAGAGGAAGAGGATTCTAGAACTGCTACAAGCTTTGCTACCAAGACCATAGGTCAAAGAGCTAAGGTTATTGCAGCAGGACCCATAATGAACTTTGTACTAGCTTTAGCTTTATTTCTTATAATTGCCTTTTCGTTTGGAGTTTATGGAAATCATATAGATTTCATAGATGAAAATTCAAATGAATATAAAGCAGGCTTAAGGTCAGGGGATAAAATTGTTTCCATTAATGGGGACAGAGCCTATATATGGGAAGATATTTTCTACGAAATAGTATCACCTGAACATAGGTCTTATACTATTGAATATGAAAGAGATGGTCAGGTAAAAGAAGAAACAATTAATAAAAATTTTAGAAAAATGATAGGGGTTACATCAAACATTATAAATGGTGAAACAACTACAACTGTTTCACCTACAGATATGACATCTCCTGCATACAAGGCAGGTATCATGGAAGGTGATAAGGTTATTAAAATAAATGATGTTCCTGTCAACACATGGAACGAACTTACTAATCAGGTAGAATTATCACGGGATACTGCAAAAGTAACAGTAGATAGAAAGGGCCAAATCTTAGATATAAATATTGATCTTCAAGAGCAAATATCACTAAGATTTAATACTAGGCTGGAAAAATCATTTATGACTGCTCTTTCTTCATCTATGTATAAAACGGTCTATTATATTGAGCTTATGTTTAAAACTATAAGTCAACTGGTTACAGGAAAGTTGGGTAGTGATGCTTTAGGAGGACCTGTAATGGTTATTTCTATGGTTGGTGAAGCTGCTGAAAGTGGTCTTTTATCCCTTTTAAGCCTTGCAGCCTTTATAAGTATTAACCTAGGCTTTATGAATTTACTGCCAGTACCTGCATTAGATGGAAGTAAACTTATATTCTTGGCTATAGAAGGAGTAAGAGGAAAGGCAATACCTGTTGAAAAGGAAGGCTATATACATTTCGTAGGTTTTGTATTTTTAATAGGTTTTATGTTGTTTATTACTTACAAAGATATACTTAGGGTATTTAGGATATAGTTATCTGTCATCTTGAGCGTACTATTAAGCTTATTCATGGCAATGGCAATAAGGAGTACATATGGATAAAATAGAAAGAAGAAAAAGTACAAAAGTAATGGTTGGCGACGTACAAATCGGAAACGGGGCAGATATTACAGTTCAATCCATGACAAATACTTTTACAAAAGATGTTAAATCTACGGTTAACCAAATATTGGCATTGGAAGAAGTGGGTTGCGAAATAATAAGGGTGGCTGTTGCTGATAAGGAAGATGCTCAGGCAATAAAAGAAATAAAAAAACAAATACACATACCTATAGTTGCAGACATTCATTTTGATTATAGGTTGGCATTAGAAAGTATTGAAAATGGAATTGATAAATTAAGGATTAATCCCGGCAATATTGGAAGCCACGATAGAGTAAAAATGGTTGTGGAACAAGCAAAACCGAGGAACATTCCAATAAGAATAGGAGTCAATGTAGGAAGTATACACAAGGAAATCTTGAAAAAGTATAATGGACTTCCAACTTCTGAAGGAATGGTAGAATCTGCCCTAGAGCATGTAAGGATTTTAGAAGATCTTGATTACGGTAATATTGTAATTTCAATGAAGGGTACTGATATTAAAATGACAATAGATGCCTATAAGTCTATGGCAAAAAAGGTCAACTATCCTTTACATTTAGGAATCACTCATGCAGGAACCTTGTTTGAAGGATCTATACGATCTGCAATAGGTGTTGGAAGTCTATTAGCTGATGGTATTGGTGATACTTTAAGGATATCTTTAACAGATGATCCAAGTGAAGAAGTTAAGGTTGCAAGAGAAATTTTAAAAAGCCTTAATTTAAGAAGTTTTGGAATTAACTATATAACATGTCCAACTTGTGGAAGAACTAAAATCCAGCTGATTGAACTTTCAAAGAAGATTCAGGAAGGATTAAAGGATGTTCAAAAACCTATATCTGTTGCAATAATGGGCTGCGCAGTTAATGGGCCTGGTGAAGCAAGACAAGCAGATATAGGAATAGCCGGGGGGATTGGAGAAGCCTTATTATTTAAAAAAGGTAAGATAATAGGTAAGGTTAAAGAAGAGGATATAGTTGAAAGATTATTGGAGGAGATAGATAAACTGGGCTAATCATTGACTTTATATCCAGATTTAGTTATAATTGATAGGTAAAAGTTGAATATATTCAACTTTTTATTATAAAATTGCTATTTTCGAACTTAAGTTATTAACATAATAGCACAAAATAAAAAGGAGGAACACATGTCAGAATTAGGTGTTTTGAGAGTTGAAAAAAGAGAAAAACCAAATAGCAGAAAAAGCAAACAATTGCGAAGAGTAGGTTATTTACCTGGATCAATATCCAGTAAGGGAAAGGATTCTATTTCTGTTAAAGTTAAAACAGATGAATTAAGAAAAGGTCTATCTTCATACGGCAGAAATGCTTTGTTTAAACTTACAATGGGTAATGAAGATGTTACAGGTATGGTGAAAGACATTCAAGTTTCACCTGTTAAAGGTACAATGTTACATGTTGATTTTCAAGAAGTATCATTAACTGAAGAAATCAAAGTTGACTTGGCAATTGTAATTAATGGTCTTGATGAATTAGAATTTAAAAAGTTAATGGCCTTAAGACAATCAGATACTATTACAGTAAGAGGATTGCCACAGAATATTCCTGATGATATAGTTATTGATGTATCAAATATTGATAAAGTAGATAATATTTATTTAAAAGACGTAGAATTCCCTGAAGGAATTGAACCTGATGGTGGAGACCCTGAACAAGTTTTAATCTCAATCGTTGAAGTTAAGCAATTAGATCTTGAAGAAGATGAAGTCGAAGCTGAAGATGTCGATGTTGAAGTTGAAGTAATTGGCGAAGACGAAGAATAATCAGAAAATTATAAATTAAAAACACCTCAAAAGTATATACTATTGAGGTGTTTTTCTCATGACTTATTGACATATTATATAAAAAATGTTAAATTTATTTTAAAATATTTGTAAATCAGGAGAAACTTATGAAGTGGAAAGGGAGAAAAACAAGTTCTAATGTACAAGATAGAAGGGGCAGGGGTGGTCCATCGGGTGGTATGGTTGGTGGTGGAATAGGAACAATAATTTTAGTTATTGTTGTACTATTAATGGGAGGAGATCCTTCACAGCTAATCGGTAATTCATCATTTATTAACCCTGAACCTTCTCAATATGTTGAATCTGCAGAAGAAAATGAACTAGCACAGTTTGCTTCTGTAGTATTGGCTGAAACGGAAACAGTATGGGATGAACTTTTTCAAGAAGAAGGTCTTGAATACAGGTACCCAACGTTAGTTTTATATACAGGTTCTGTTCAATCTGCATGCGGAAATGCTACTTCTGCAGTAGGACCGTTTTATTGTCCTGGAGATGAAGGTGTATACATAGATTTAAGCTTTTATGAAGAATTAAAACAGAATTTTAATGCACCAGGTGACTTTGCCTTTGCGTATGTAATTGCTCATGAAGTTGGACACCATATTCAAAATCAATTAGGAATTACTAATCAAGTTATGGGTTTAAGAAACAGGTTAAGTGAAAAGGATTTTAATCAATATATGGTAAGGTTGGAGCTTCAAGCAGATTATTTTGCAGGGGTCTGGGCTCATTATGTTGAAAGAGCCAATTTGCTTGATGTTGGAGATTTTGAAGAAGCTTTAAATGCAGCTAGTGCTGTAGGAGATGACCGTATCCAAAGTGAAGCTTGGGGATATGTTGTTCCTGATAAATTCACACATGGCACATCTGAACAAAGATCCAGGTGGTTTAATAAGGGTTTTGAATTAGGAACCATGCGTGACGGAGATACTTTTAATACAAGCGATTTATAAATTCAATACGTATAATAAGGGACATACCTTAATCAAGGTATGTCTCTAATCTTTTTATAACTCTTCTATATGAATAAGATCTTCAAATGTATTAAGTTTTTGAATAATTTCAACATGATTTGTTCTTTCCTTTGCTTCTAATGCAATTATAGCAATAACTGATACTTCGTGAAGGGTGGGATCTTTTGTAATTTCTACATCTCGCACCCTTAAATTGGAAGCGTTGCAGAAACTTATGAATTTATCCAAATGTTCTATTGTTTTAAAGGAAGTATAAATAGTTATTTTTTTATTTGTAGAGGTAAGCATGTAATCAACTTTTTTTAATAATGTTATTATAATGAAAACTACAAAGGCAACTATAATAGCACCTGTATAAAAGCCAATACCAATTGCAAGACCTAAACATGCTGCTGCCCATAAACCTGCTGCGGAAGTAAGACCTTTAACTTGATTTCTGCTTGTTAAAATAATTGTACCGGCGCCTAAAAAACCAATACCACTTATTACTTGGGCTCCAAGCCTTGCAGGGTCACTACCTTTGAAATTATTATAAATATATTGATTTGTCATCATTACCAAAGCAGAACTTAAACACACTATCATGTAAGTTCTAAAGCCGGCAGGCCTACTTTTTCTACTTCTTTCGAGCCCTATAATACCTCCACAAATCATTGCAAGAACAACTCTAAGTGTTATTGAAAGAAGATTCAATTCTTGTAAGCTGTCCATAAATCCACCTCCGATTTTAAATTCTATCCATTATTTATCCATTATACTATATTTTATTAAAGTATACATATATTATTATATTTACAATAAAAAAACGGAAATAATCCGTTTTTAACTTCAAAGACTCTAGCAATCAATCTCATGCAGCCTCATTCACCAAAATATTTGCTCCTTGCGTTGCATATTTTAAGTATCTTTAGAATTCTTCAGGTAACCATGCTTGATTGTCGTTTAATTCCATTTCGAATATCTTGCCAACATCTTTATCGTGCTTTGTTTGATGATATTTGAAAAGAATTTTATCTTTATTCATGGACCCTAGTATTTCAATCTTTCCAGTGGGGTGGCTCATAGAATATCTAAAGTTTTTAGATATTCCACTTAAATTCTTTTTTGCCTCATCAATTAAATTGATGGCTTCTTTTATGGGAACCTGGAATTGATTTTTTACTCCTGACACAGGTCTGCATTGGAATAAATAGTAAGGTACAACCCCTATGCCTGTTAAGTCTTTCATTAATTTTTTCAGAGTTTTTGAATTGTCATTTATACCTTTTAATAAAACAGTTTGATTTCTAAGAGCAATACCTCTATTTTTTAATTCTTTAATAGCTTTTATTGATTCTTTAGTTATTTCATTTGGGTGGTTAAAATGTGTTATTACATATATTTGTTTTATTTTATTATAATGTTCTAAAATATTTAAAAATTCTTCATCACTATATATTCTGACAGGGAACACAACAGGAACCCTTGTGCCAAAACGTATATAAACTAAGTGATCAATGACTGTTAATTCTTTTAAATATCTTTCTATTTTCTCATTGCTGTTTAAAAATGAATCCCCACCTGAAATCAAAACATTTGTCATTTCTTTATGTTGTTTGATATAGTTTACAATTTCTCCGAAATGTGTATTAACTTCATCATCATTTTGTCCTACAAGTCTTTTTCTAAAACAATGTCTGCAATACATGGCACAGTTGCTAGTTGATAAAAGCATCCCTGTCTGGTCGTATTTGTGCTGGAGTCCAACAACTACAGTGTTGTCTGCTTCTCCGCTTGTATCAAAACTTCCACTCATATCAGTTTCTTTGATCGAAGGTATACATAATTTTTTTATTGGGTCATTAGGGTCATCTTGATTAATCAAAGATAAATAATATCTAGGTATAGACATAGGATACCTATTAATGATATCTCTTAATCTATTAATTTCATCATCAGGTAAATTCATATTCAATGCTTCATTAATTTCATCAGCTGTTGTTAAATTGTTCAATAATTCTTTTTTCCAATCCATAATTCATCTCCTTTATATTGATATTGCTAGACCGAAAATAAGCTGCCTCAATATACTCTTGGATATATGTTGTAGTACTTAAGTATTTATAAAAGCAATTTTTATGACAGTATTTCTAATCTACCCCTAAATTCTATTTATGGGAATAGGAAATCGGAATGCAAATATGATTTTATATGATATCACTAAAAAAGAAATTAGTAAAGCGATTTCATGAAATATTTCGAAATTTTTATTAATCATAATCAAACGAAACGTCATAGAAATTCAATTTAACTTATTTTACTTATTATATTTTGCTTCTAATATTGAATTAAATTTGCTATTTTGATATACTGATTATTAGATTGAAAAGGGAGACTAGTATGTTTTTTAAGAATATATTTAAAAATTATAAGGGATTAGAAAATATAACAATAGAAAAGGTTGAAGTAATTAAAAATAACAATACAGTAATATTTTACGGAACAAGCCAAGAAATTGTCGATTTTGCCTCTATAGACAATGCTGAAGAAAAAATAAAAAAATATTATAAGAATGCAGTTAATATTAAATTAAATTTATCATACAGTCTTGAAACTATAGAAAATATCGAACTAATCGAAAAAATTAAAGACAATATCCTATATGTTATGGTTAAAAGTTCAAATATATTGTCTAAAGCAAATGGCAATTTGAAAATTGAATTTAAGGATGACTGTTTTTTTGTGATTGCAAATAACAAACTTCTTGAAAATGAAATCAATGAAAACAATATTGAAAAAGAAATTCTTAAGATGTTGGATGAATATAATTTAACTTATAGTGTAAAAACAATATATAAAGAAGCAGAAGGAGAAGCTGCTATTGCAGCCCAACGAATTTTTGATGAAGAATTAAAAAAGAATTTAGAAGTAATTAAAAGTAATATTATTTCTGAAAAGAAACCTGCAAATACATATCAAAGTACCAATAACTTCAGAAGAAGGTCTAGGAAGAAGATGGATTTTAACAGCCTGCCTATTTCTAAAATTTCTGACGTAACGGATGACTCAGGTACAGTTAATATAAAGGGGAAAATTATCAGTGTCGATAAACGAGAGTTAAGAACAGGTACTATACTTATGGTATTAAACTTAACTGATTTAACTGATTCAATAAGCTGTAAATTTTTCTGTCCAAAGGATTTTGAAGATGAAGGAATTGAAAAAGGAAAATACCTACAAATTGTTGGAAATGCTGAATATGATTCATATGATAAACAATTAGTAGTAAAAATTATGGACATGCGGTTAATAGAGGGAGAAGTTGGCCGATTAGATAATGCAAAAGAAAAAAGAGTAGAACTCCACCTACATACAGGCATGAGCTCAATGGACGGTATAAGTAACTTCAAAGAGTATGCCAATAAGGCAAAACAGTGGGGTCATAAGGCCATGGCCTTAACCGACCACGGTGTTGTTCAAGCTTATCCTGAAGCAATGGAATGTGCAGGAGATGACTTTAAAGTTATCTATGGAATGGAAGGCTACTTAATTAATGACACGGTAAATATAGTCCATAAGTGTGACAATATTAATTTAGACTCAGATTTTGTTGTTTTTGATATAGAAACAACAGGTTTAAACCCAAGAAGAGACGATATAATTGAAATTGGAGCAGTAAAAATTTCAAACAAAAGAGTTGTTGATAGCTTTTCTACTCTTGTCCATGTAGACAGAAAACTACCTGCGAAAATAATCGAATTGACATCTATAACAGATGACATGCTAGTAGGCCAGCCATCAATCAAAGAGGTCTTGCCCAAATTTTTAGAATTTGTAAATGCTAGTGTACTTGTAGCCCACAATGCAAAATTTGACATAAGCTTTATAAGAGAGAAAGCAAGGGTTCATCTAAATAATAATTACAATCCTCCAGTCCTTGATACCTTGGAACTTTCAAGAGCCTTAATGAAAGATGTAAAAAACCATAGGCTTAATACTTTGACAAAAAAACTAGGTATAAACCTATTAAATCACCACAGGGCAGTAGATGATGCAAATGCTACTGCACAGCTATTCATATTTTTACTTAATAAATTAATGGAAAGAGAAATCTTTGATATATCAAAATTAAATGAAGACCTTAAGGAAGATGTTGATATAGTTAAACAGGCATCTTACCATATTAATATTCTTGTTAAAAATTATGTGGGACTTAAAAATTTATATAAATTAGTTTCAGATTCACATATAAATACTTTCTATAAAAGACCAAGGCTCTTAAAGTCAAATTTAAATAAATTTAGGGAAGGATTAATACTTGGAACTGCTTGTGAGGCAGGAGAACTGTACAGAGGGATTTTAGAAGGTTACAGTGATGAAAAAATTGAAGAAATAGTAGACTACTATGATTTCTTAGAAATACAGCCTCTCGAAAACAATATGTTCTTAGTTAACAAGGAAAGGCTAAATAGTGTAGAAGATTTACAAAATATCAATAAAAAGATTATAGAATTAGGAGAAAGTCACGGAAAAATCGTAGCTGCAACAGGTGATGTTCACTTCTTGGAACCTGAAGATGAAGTTTACAGAAGAATTTTAATGTCTGGTCAAGGCTTTGGTGATGCAGAAGAACAAGCACCCCTTTATTTAAAAACAACAGAGGAAATGCTTGAAGATTTTTCATACTTAGGTAAAGAAAAAGCTTATGAAGTTGTTGTTACAAATACAAATGTAATTGCAGATTCAATTGAATCCATACTTCCTATAC
>CAZTML010000032.1:0-13413 GCA_964614935.1 uncultured Clostridia bacterium
CAGCTATAAGTTGACCAAAATCTAAAACATAAATTTTTTCTGAAATTTCCATTACCAAGTCCATATGATGCTCAATCATAAAAATCGTAAGCTTAAATTCATCCCTTATAGTATGAATAAATGAAGAAAGTTCCATTGTTTCTGAAGGGTTCATACCTGCAGCCGGCTCGTCTAGGAGTAAGATTTTAGCATCAGTAGCTAATGCTCTTGCTATTTCTAATTTTCTTTGTTCACCATAGGGTAAAGAATGAGCTATTTCATTTTTCAACCTCAACAATCCTAATTTGTCCAATAACATTTCTGATTTTTTACGCATTTGTTTTTCTTCTTTATTTGCCCAAGGTAATCTCAGAGTGCAGGATAGAAAGTTAGAATTAATCCTTAAATGGTTTGCAATAAGTATATTGTCGAGTACACTTAGGTTTTTAAATAATCTAATATTTTGAAAGGTTCTGGCTATTCCTTTTTTAGTAATTTTATCAGGTGAAAGTCCTGTAATATTTTCATCACTATAAGAAACATTACCCTTAGTTGGTTGGTAGACACCGGTAATAACATTGAAAGCAGTTGTTTTTCCTGCGCCGTTAGGACCTATCAAGGCTTCGATTTTACCTTCTTCAATACCTATGCTAAGGTTGTTAACAGCAGTAACACCACCAAACTGCATAGTTACATTGTTAATTTCTAAAATACTCATTGCTTGCCACCTCCTTCATGGGACACTTTTGATTTTTTCCGATTAAGCCAGTCAAAAATCAATTTCCAGGACAATTCTTTTTGCCCTAAAAGACCCTTTCTGAAGAAGAGAACCAAAATCATCAAAAGGATTGAAAATATAACCATTCTTAAGCCTGGGCGGAATAAGGGTATGTTTACTCCAAATAAAGATAAAGGTTCATCAAAGAATCTTAATACTTCAAGACCTGCTGTAACTACAAAAGCTGATACTATAGTACCAGATACAGATCCCATTCCTCCTAATACTATAATCAAAAGAAAGTTGTAGGTTACAGTGAAATAAAATTGATTAGGATTAATGGCAGCGAAGAGTGATGCTAATAAACCACCGCCGATTCCTGCAAAAAAGGCACCTATGGCAAAAGACATAACCTTATGCTTAAATAAATTAATACCCATGGCCTCCGCCGCCGTTTCATCCTCTCTTATAGCTTTAAAAGCTCTCCCGTAGCTTGAGTTTATCAAAAGCCACATTAGGCCTATGGAGATAATAGCAACACCAAAGAATACCCACATAGTCGGCATTTTGGGTATAGATTTTATACCTAAGGCTCCGTTGGTAATTGATTTTGTATTTGTAAAAACAATACGTATTATTTCCGAAAAACCTAAGGTTGCTATTGCCAAGTAGTCACTTTTTAATCTTAGAACTGGCATACCTATTAAAATAGCTATTAAGGCTGCTAAAAGTCCTCCCAATAAAAGAGCTACAACAAAGGGCATTTCGATTTGTGCTAAAATAGGATTCTGGGGGGTTATATAAAATATACTTGGTCTTGTTTCCAAGGGAACGGTGAATATTGCAACGGTGTAGGCACCAATTGCCATAAAACCCGCCTGTCCTAATGAAAACAAGCCCGTAAACCCATTAACCAAGTTCATTGAAACACTCACTATTGCATAAATTACAGACATGTTTATTATACGCCTTATATAGTTATCACCTATTATATCTCTATCTAAAAGAGTGATTAATACTGCAAAAACAATTATAAGTGTCAAATTCAAATATAATCTGCTTTTTTTATTATATAATTTATCCATCATACCTTATCTGTCACCTTCTCTCCAAGAAGTCCTGTTGGTTTAACCAACAATACTACTATTAATATAATAAATGCCATGGCATCTCTATAACCTGTAAGGGCAGGAAAAAATGTAATAAGCATAATTTCTGACATGCCAAGTATAAATCCTCCTATAACCGCACCTGTAGTGTTACCGATACCACCTAATACTGCAGCTATAAAGCATTTAAGTCCCGGCATAACACCCATGAGGGGCATTATGGAGGGATACCTTGATCCCCAGAGAACTGCTCCAATTGCAGCTAAGGCTGAACCTATAACAAAGGTTGTTGATATGACTCTGTCTATGTTTATTCCCATGAGTTTAGCAGTTTCAAAGTCCTTAGAAACTGCCCTCATTGCCATACCGATTTTAGTTCTGTTTGTTATAAAGAGCACTACATATAAAAGAATAAGGGTAACAAAGGGTGTAATCAGGGTAGCAACAGTCAATGAAATAGAACCCAATCTCACTGTATTAGTTAAAACTTTTATATCAGGAAATCCCCTTGGAACACCGGTAAACAAATAGGTTGCTAAGTTTTCTAATAAAAATGATGCACCTATGGCAGAAATCATGATGGACATACGGGGAGCATCCCTTAGGGGTCTATAAGCTGTTTTTTCCAATAAGACCCCAAGTGCAACTGTAGCAAGTATTACTAGAATTATGGAAAGGTGCCAGGGCAAGTTAAAAGTAAAAATGCTAAAGACCATGAAGTAAGCTGCCATCATAAAAATATCTCCATGTGCGAAATTAATAAGTCTTAAAATTCCATAAACCATTGTATAACCTATTGCCAAGAGGGCGTAGAGGCTTCCTAAGGAAATGCCGTTGGCAAGCTGCTGTAAGAATAGTCCACTAGTCATATTCATTCCTCCAAATCTGTTAAAACTGTAAAAGGGCGAACGAAGAGTCCGCCCTGAATGTTTAATTAATTATTTTACTTCTACTGTATCAATGTATACGAATTGTCCATTATCAACTGTCTTTATAACAGCAATATTTTTATCGGCGTCTCCATGTTCAGTGAAATTTATTACTCCAGTAACTCCTTCAAAGTCTTTTGTTGCATTTAATGCATCTCTTATAGCTTCACCATCAGTTGATCCAGCTCTTTCGATTGCATCTCTTACTAATAGGTAGGCATCGTATCCTAAGGCTGCAACCGCTGGAATTATAGGCTCACTACCTGCCAATTCTTTCTTGTAACCTTCAACAAATGTTTTTGCTTCATTTGTAGCAGGGTCATTTTCATCAAAGAATGTTGAAAGAACTATACCTTCAGCATCTGCTCCAGCAACGTCTATAACAGCAGGGTTTTCCCATGTGTCACCACCCATTATCAAGGAGTCTATTCCAAGATCTCTTGCTTGTTTAATAATTAGCGGAGCTGTTGTTGCTGCACTTGGTGCAAATATTACATCAGGATTCTTTGCCTTAATGTTTGTAAGAATTGCATTAAAGTCAGCTTCATTTAACTGAAACTCAGAAACATCAACTATAGAAGCATCGCTTCCTGTTAATTCTTTAAAGGCATCTATAAAGAAGTTGCCAAGACCTACTGAGTAGTCATCTCCATTTTGCATGATAACAGCTGCCGTTTTTGCACCTTGTTCTATAGCATAGTTAGCCATAACCTTACCTTGGAAGGGGTCAAGGAAGCATGCACGGAAATAAAATTCATTGCCTTGTGTTACCATAGGGTTTGTAGCAGAAGCAGCCATTGTAGGAATCTTTGCCTCTTTAATAATATCACCAGCTGCAATAGAAACCCCCGAACCGTAAGAACCAATTATTGCAACAACCTTATCTTTTTCAATAAGACGGGTTACTGCAGTAGTTGCTTCACCCTGATCACTTTTATTGTCAACTACAACTAATTCAATCTTTTTCCCTAAAACTTCAGGATACATTTTATTGGCATACTCGATGCCACCTAGTTCTTGAAGACCACCGCCCCCATTCATACCTGTAAGGGGTTCAAACACACCGATTTTAATAACATCAGATTCTTGGGCACAAGCCGTAGTTAAGGTGAGTACCATTAATACACATATTAATAAAGCTAATACTCTTTTCATAAACTTCTCCTCATTATTATAAAATTTCTATGATTATAACACTGAAAACATTTCTTTGCAAGGAAATATTCCGTAATCGTTAAACAGCTATACGCATTATACATACAAGGGTGTTATTTTGTGCGTATTAAAGAAAATGTTATACATGTGTTAATTTCATTCTTCCTACCGTAAAAAAACCGATAAAATATAAGTAGGGGAATTCATCAATTTTTCTATTGGCCCTCGCCCACAAGAATTGGAAAGTCCTTACATTTGACTTTTTTTCTCCTCTCGGTCGTAAAAATTGGTAAAGAGCTATAAAAAACAACCTGCTAATACAATATATTAACAGGCTGTCTATTTTATTCTTATCTGAAGTTAGAAGTTAATTTTAAAACTCTTTCTTTTAAGATGTTTTCTTCTTGTGTTTTGGAAAGAGCCGAATCTATAATGTCTGCAAGTTCAATCATTTCAGTTTCCTTCATACCTTTTGTTGTAACAGAAGGCGTTCCTATTCTTAAACCGCTTGTAATAAAGGGACTGTTTGGATCAAAGGGAATTGTATTTTTGTTAGTTGTAATATGAATTTCATCAAGCATTTTTTCAGCCTCTCTGCCTGTTAAGTTCTTGTTTCTCACATCAACAAGCATTAGGTGGTTGTCAGTACCACCTGAAACTATTCTAAATCCTTTTTTCATAAGTTCTTCAGATAATACTTTTGCATTTTTTAATACTTGCTTTTGATAAACTACAAAATCATCTTCTAGAACTTCCTTTAAGCATGCAGCTTTGGCAGCAATAACATGCATCAAAGGTCCCCCTTGAGTTCCCGGGAATATTGCCTTGTCTATTGCTTTTGCAAATTCTTGCTTGCATAGAATCATTCCGCCTCTTGGACCTCTTAATGTTTTATGGGTTGTAGTTGTAACAAAATCTGCATATTCTACGGGATTTGGATGTAGGCCTGCAGCAACTAATCCTGCAATATGTGCCATGTCAACCATAAAGTAGGCTCCAACTTCATCTGCAATATCTCTAAATATTTCAAAATCAATAATTCTAGGATAAGCACTTGCTCCTGCAACTATCATTTTAGGTTTTTCTTTTATAGCAATCTCTCTTACTTTGTCATAATCAATTGTTTCAGTTTCGTTATTAACCCCATAAAAGACAACATTGAAATATGAACCGGACATATTTACCGGACTTCCATGAGTCAGATGGCCTCCGTGAGACAAGTCCATACCCAGTATTTTATCTCCTGGTTTTAAAACAGCAAAGTATACTCCAAAATTAGCATTTGAACCGGAATGTGGCTGAACATTTACATGGTCTGCGCCAAATATTTTCTTAGCCCTGTCTATAGCAAGGTTTTCTACCTTATCAACAAATTCACATCCTCCGTAATATCTTTTACCTGGATATCCTTCGGCATACTTGTTGGTTAAATGGCTTCCCATAGCTTGTAAAACTGTATCTGATACAAAGTTTTCTGATGCAATTAATTCAATATTAATGTCTTGTCTTTCTTTTTCTTCCATCATGTAACTATAAAGTTCGTTGTCGTTTTGTTTGATTAATTCAAAGTTCATAATTTCTCCTTAAACGTATATTTTAGGTAATCTTCTAACAGCTAAATTTGTCAGTACCTCATATGAAATAGTACCCCTCATATTGGCAACATCTTCAGCTGTCATTGCTCCATCTGTTCCATCCCCGTAAACTATGGCTACATCACCTATCTGTGGATTATCAACTTCAGACAAGTCTACCATAAATTGATCCATACACACTTTCCCAAGTATAGGACATTTAACTCCCTTTACAACTACATACCCCTTGTTAGATAAAAGCCTTGAATATCCATCTGCATATCCCAAAGGAATAGTCCCAACCACGACTGCTTTATCAGCGCAGTACAAGTGACCATATCCTACACCTTCACCTTTTTCAATGGTTTTTACATTTGCAACCTTTGCTTTAAGAGTAACACATATTTTAAATTTATATTTTTCTTTGTCTACTTCATCAGAAGGATAAAATCCTGCCAAAATTATACCCGGTCTTACCATATCAAAATAATATTCAGGCATTTCTATTATGGTCGCTGAGTTTGCAATATGCTTTGTTGGTATTTCTACATTTCTTTTATCAAGCATTTTCATAAACTTTATAAATCTGTCTCCCTGCATGTGGGCAGTTGTTTTGTCTTTTTCATCAGCCTTGGCGTGGTGTGAATAAGCCCCTTCAATTTTTATGTTTTCTAATTTAGCAATTGCAGCAACTTTATCAGCATTGTCTTCAGTTGGCAAAAACCCTAATCTATTCATACCAGTTTCAACTTTTATATGAATCTTTGCTTTTTTATTTAATTTTTTCGCTGTATCATTAAGTCTTAGAGCATGGTCATAATTATAAATAGTCAGGGTAAGATCATTTTCTATTGCATCATGGTAAAATTCTTCTGAAGTAAATCCAAGAATTAAAATATCTATACCTTTTATTTCTTCTCTAAGCTCTAAAGCCTCACCTATAACAGCTACAGCTAACATATCTACGCCGTTTTTAACATACATTTTGGATAACTCCAAAGAACCCATTCCGTAACTGTCTGCCTTTACTACTGCGCATACTTTTCTGTCGGGTCCTGCTGCCCTTCTTACTTCTAAAAGGTTATGGACAGCTTTTTCTTTGTTTACTTCGACCCAGGCAGGTCTTAGCTTTTCCATCATTCAAAGCCTCCTCTAGTTTTATCACCTCATTATAACAAACCTTTATTATTTAATCAATAATTCAAATATTTATATTTTTATATTTACTTTTTTCGATATTTTTATTATTATAAGGTATTGATATTAAAGGAGTAATTATGAGTGTTTTAAATGTAAAAAGTGTAACCCACGGCTTTGGTGCCCGTGCTATATTAGAAAATGTCTCATTCAGACTATTAAAAGGTGAGCATGTTGCCTTGGTTGGGGCAAATGGTGAAGGAAAATCAACCTTTTTAAATATTATTACCGGTAAATTAATGCCTGATGAAGGAGTAATAGAATGGTCAAAGAGAGTATCTGTAGGATACTTAGATCAACATTCTTCCTTGATTGCAGGAACAAGTATTAGAGAAAATCTCCGCCTAGCCTTTGATGACTTGTTTAACATGGAACAGGAAATGTTTAAAATTTATGAAAATATGGCAGATACTAGTGAAGATGAAGCAAATAATATGATGGGAGATGCTGCGGACATACAAACAATTTTAGACAGTAGCGGTTTCTATATCATAGATACAAAAATCGAGGAAATAGCAAACGGTCTTGGGCTAGGGGATATAGGTCTTGAAAAACTAGTAGATGAATTAAGTGGGGGACAAAGGTCCAAGGTTTTATTGACAAAACTTTTGCTTCAAAATCCAACAATCCTCTTGCTTGATGAGCCGACAAACTATCTTGATGAAAATCATATTAGGTGGCTTGCGACCTATCTTCAAAATTACGAAAATTCATTTATATTAATTTCCCACGACATTCCTTTTATTAATGATGTATGCAATATTATATATCATGTGGAAAATTGTGCCTTGACACGATATGTAGGAAATTATGAGGAATTCAAACGTATATATGAGTTGAATAAGGAGAAGGAAGAAAGAGAATTTGAAAAACAACAAAAGGAAATTGAAAAACTTGAGGATTTTATAGCCAGGAATAAGGCAAGGGTTGCAACTCGCGGTATGGCAAACAGCAGAATGAAGCAGCTTGAAAAAATGGATATTTTAGAAAGACCGAGAGATAGGCCGAAACCTACCTTTAAGTTTAAGGAAACAAAGGCACCGAGCAGGTTCTTAATAGATGCAAAGGACCTGGTAATCGGATACGACCACCCATTGACAAATCCAATGAATTTTCAAGTTGAAAGAAATAAGAAGATTGCTCTAACAGGTGTTAACGGTCTTGGAAAGTCGACACTTTTAAAAACAATACTAGGGATAATTCCACCTGTTTCCGGTACAGTTACTTTTGGTGAAAATGTTGAATACGGATATTTTGAGCAGGAAGATTCAAGAAATAACACAAATACTGCTATAGATGAAGTGTGGAATGAATATCCGGCACTAACAAACCACGAGGTTAGATTAGAGCTAGCCCGCTGCGGTCTTACAAGAGATAATATTACATCTATGATGAAGGTTTTATCTGGAGGAGAAAATGCAAAGGTGAGGCTTTGCAAAATATTGCTAAAAGAATTAAATTTTCTGGTACTAGATGAGCCTACCAATCACTTAGACCCTGAAGCTAAGGATGAACTTGCAAAGGCTTTGGGAGAATTTAAAGGTACAATATTACTTGTAAGCCATGAACCTTATTTTTATGATAGCTTTATAACTGATGTGTGGAATATAGAAAATTTTACGACAAAAATTGTTTAATTAATCGTTATTCTGAACCGCAGGTATCGTCATTCTGAACCGCAGGTGAAGAATCTCAAAACATGAGATTTCTCAGTCTCATTCACCAATTTATTTGCTCCTTGCGTCGCGTAAATTGGGAATTCGTTGCGAATGACCTACCAGCCATTTTCCTGAAAAAGACTCAGAAAAATGGGGTTAGGGCATCTTTCACTTCGTTCAAGGTGACATAAAAAAGGGCAGCTGCCCTTTTTTAATTTACTGTTCATCGCTAAACGATGTTTACTTAAATACATATCTATTTAAATATCAACACTACATCAATCACTCCATCAAAGCCTCCATACAAATCATATAGTTGACCTGTAGTTCCTGCCTTGATATCTGACTTACTAGCTTCTTTAAAATCACTTATATTGCCTGAACTGTCTAAGCTACAAATATATACTTTAATATCTGAGGCATATTCCATATAAGTTATATTGTCAATTAACATTTGATTAGTATAAATTTGTGTAATTTTAACTTTTTCTGTTTCAGGCGTAACTCTTTCTATACTTGAAATTACTCCGTTAACTATTACTGTCCTAACATATGAATTCATCAAGGATGAAATTCTTTTACCTGCAGTTGAAGTACTTGATACGGAAAACACATTGCTATCGTTAAAGAACTGTACATGGTTTGTAGTATCATCTATTTTTGTAACACCTTTTATAACGCCGTATATGGTTCCGTTATAGTTTTGTGGTTTCTCCGGAGGAGTTACTGTTACCGGACTTGTTGTTTTAATTCCCTTAGTTAGGTATATAGCATCTATGTGTCCTAAGGAGTTTACAAGTGCCTTACCTTCCAAGTAGCCATTCAATTGAGAAGTGTTTAAGACTTGATACTTACCATTGGACATATAAACTATAAATGTATCTGCTGACATGTAATAGCCATTTGCTAGAGTCCGAGTTTGACCATTATAAGAACTTGCAATAGTTCTAGTTTGCATTAAATCAATTATTTTCAAGTTACCACTTGATACAGGATCAAACTTAACTATATCATTAGCAGTTAGAATTGATTGTTTTGATACATTTGAATCATTTTCACTTATATTTACTACACTTGAATTATCAGCCAAATTATAAGTCTTTAATGCTCCATATTCATCAAGTATTCTTGCAGTAGCATTACTACTGCCACTAGAGCTAGAAGAGCTCAATACTAAGCCGAAAGTTGAAGGTTTTTTCCCGTATTTGTTTATATATAGTTTTATAATATTATTATTTTTGTCCAATATTAATTTTACATCATCATTCACACTTGCCTTTTCAGTAAATATAAAGTCTTTGCCTGTCATGTAGCTTATATTATTCACAGTGTAGAAAGTGTTTCCATTTACATCTTCAACATTTGTTACTTTACCTTCTGTGTGAGATTTCAAGACCCTTAGTGTCAAAGCTGTATTTTTGTTGGATTCTTTTGTTTCGTAAAAGTAAACCAGGTCATGAACTGAAATATCCTGTAAAGATTTTGCATCACCAACTATATGAAGTTTATTATAATTAATTTCCGAATTTTTAGTAGGAAGGTATTTACCTGCAAATTGTCTGCTTCCCACTTTGTACAAATGGTCTCTTTCTATAACTAATACATCCGTTTCTTTATAGGCTATAATACCTATAACATCTCCGCTAAAAGTAATATCTTCGTAAACAACTTTTATTTTTGATTCATTTAAATTGTTAAAATTTCCTCTTTCACCGTTAATGACAATGGGTATGTCAGGAACCTGAAATACTCTTACATTGCCATAATCATCGGTCACAAAAAGGACCCTGTTTGACAAAAGACTTGTAACTGTTCCCGTAAATACACTGTACCTGGAGTTGTCAGCATGTACCGGGTTTCCCTTAATATCATAATAGACGTCCCATTTGTTGAATAAGTAATCTGTAAAGTCAAAGCTATCAGTGCTTAAGTCCTTAACAGTCACTTCCTTTGTTTCAACTTTTCCAATTTTTGAAATAAGCGTTTTATTTGATACAGTAATGTTGCTATCTTTTACTGTAACTAAGTTTTTACTTAGAGCATTATATAGCATTATAGAAATATCTCTTCTAGATGCATATTCAGCATTGCTGTTAAGATTTTCAAACAAATTCAGTTCCACAGCCTTATCGTAGTAATTTGAAGGCCAATTTCCTCCCAAAGATTCATCACTATATCCCAAAAGCCTTATTATCATGGTATATGCTTCTTCAAACCTAATTAGGTTATCAGGTCCGTAAGTAGTTGGATTTAGTCCCTTTACTATCCCCAAGACATTTGCCAGCTCCACATAGGGTTCAGCCCAATGCCCCTCCATATCTTCATAAACAGAAGTCATGTTTTTAGAATATTCGTTAAATCCTGCCACAACCGTTACAACCTTTGCCATTTCTGCTCGTGTAACATTTCTGTCTGGTTTAAAAGTATTGTCAGGATAACCCTGAATAATTTCATAACTTGACAACAGATTAATTACTTTTTCCAAATAAGGATCTTTTTTTATGTCTGTAAAGTCACTAGCATATACATTTGCAAAAGATGCAATTAATATTAAAATTATTATAATAGATAAAATCTTTTTCATTTTCATCAATCCTTAAGACAAATAAAAATACTATGAAACATAGTATTTTCTTATATTTATTATATAATAAAAGAAGATATTTAGTATTACATTAACATTACAATGGTAAATTTTTGCCTTGGAAACTTTCCCTTGTTTTCAACGTTTTATCAATTTGAGAAAGAATCTTAAGCTTATTTAAAGTCCACCTTGGTTCAATTAGATCTGACTTTTTCCCATCTCCAGTTAATCTGTGGATAATAATGTCTTCATGTAATAATTCCAATGCATCTACAACTAACTCTACATATTCATCCTCAGACATTATTTTAAAAGGATTTTCTGCATAATAATCAGCTAAATCAGTATTTTTTAATATATGAAGCATGTGTATTTTTACACCCCATATATTTAAATTTGAAATATACTTAACTGAATTTAGCATATCCTGCCTGGATTCACCGGTTAGGCCCATAATTAAATGAACAACCGTCTTTATGTTTTTCTTATTTAAAATTTTAAGAGCCTTGTTAAATTGTTCTAAGCTATAGCCCCTTCGTATAAATTCTCCTGTTTTGTCATGGATTGTTTGAAGTCCTAATTCCACCCAGAGATAAGTTTTCTTGTTAAGTTCTTCTAATAGATCAGCAATTTCATCAGATATACAGTCAGGCCTAGTAGCTATAGCAAGGCCCTTAATATTTTCACAAGATAGGGCCTCATAAAATTTTTTCCTCAGGTTGTCAACAGTGTCATATGTATTTGTATAATTTTGAAAATATGCAATGTATGTATTACTTTTCCATTTTTTCGACATAAATTGCTTTTGTTTTACAATTTGTGACTCAATACTTTTTCCTCTTTGGGTAAAATCACCAGAACCACGTTCGCTACAAAAAATACAACCATTAGAGCCGATTGTGCCGTCTCTGTTAGGGCAGGTAAAATTTCCATCAATTGACAATTTTATTGTTTTTTCACCGTAAATTTTTTTAAGTTCGTAGTCTAGTGTATGGTATCTTTTATCATTCCACATATTTTCCACCTGTATTTTTTGTAAAGTTATGCACAACTCAAAGAAGTTTCTTAAGCAAGTTATACACAAATTTAACCTCTTTTTTGCCACTTGTCAACAGATTTATCCACAAATGTGCACATTCCTTATGTTTTATCAATAAATTATGTATTTTTTTTAGATTTTTTTAATATGTAAACTTCGACAATAGATTTAATCAGTGCAGCAACAGGGGCTGCAAAAAAAAATCCCAAAGGTCCAAACAAGCCTCCCCCGATTATAATCGAAATAATAACTAAAAGAGGTTTTATTGACAATTGACTACTTAATATCTTTGGATCTATAAAGAGACTTTCTATTTGCTGCAAAATTAAAATTAAAATCAATAAAAGGAATCCCTTTTGGGGATTATACAAGACATTTATTAAGACAATGGGGACACCTCCCATAAAGGTTCCAAAATAGGGAATCATATTTGATATACCAATAACTATGCCGTCAATAACAGGGTAGGGACATTTTATAATATATTTTGAACCTAAGAAAGTTAAAAATGCAATTAATAAGGAGGCAATAGACTTCCCTGATAAATAGTTTGAAAGATTGTGGTAAAGGAGATGACATATTTTAATTAAATCATTTGCTGTTTTTTTGCCAATAAAAAGGCTTGAAAAATCCGTAATCCAATTTTCAATATTTTCTTTGTCGTTTAATATATAGACAGATATGATTATTGACACCAGTAAATTTGCAAAAGCCATAAATATATCTATCACTTTTGTAAGAGCATTGTTGATAAGGCTTGATAAGAGTGAAGAAAACTTTTCAGCAATTTCAGCAAAATATAATTTTACGATTAAATCATCTCCAAATAAAGACAATAATTTATTTGCTTCACGGTAGAGCCTAGGTATATCACGTGACAGTTGTATAATACTTTTTACTATACTTGGCGCAATTGTTTTAACAACTATTGAAATCATTATAAAAATCAATAAATAAGTCATAACTACAGCAAGATACCTATTTTCAATTTTTAATTTTTTTTCAAGGAAAACTAAAATAGGATTTAAAATTGCTGCCAACAAGATACCAATAAATATAGGAAAACATACCTGGATTATTAAGGAAAGTCCATTATCCAAGTAAATAAATCTAAAAACCGCAATATAAAATATAAAAATGGGCAAAATAATTAAAGAATTTTTCTTCAAATTATCACCTTCTATCGGAATATTTAATATATAGAGACATACTTATTTATCAAAGTACGGAGACATTCCTCTGTTGGTGTGTCCCCCTTCATTTAATTAATATTAAAAATTTTTAAAATATATGAATAATTTCTGAATTTCTGCAAATAATTATCTTGATAATACTTTTTTTATCTTCTTCCAAATTATATAAACATCCCGCGAAATTTTTCGTGGGATGTTTTGTTATGACTAACTCCATTTTCTGAGTGAATTTCCATACGTCATTGCGATGCGATAAAGCCTTCAACACATTCTATATT
>CAZTML010000033.1:0-13197 GCA_964614935.1 uncultured Clostridia bacterium
AGGGAGTTAACAAAAAGTATGATATTGAAAATAAGCTGGGTTTAAACCTTATAGGAGATGGAGTGGGGGACATAGTTTCAGGCTTTATAGGAGGTCCTGCTGGAACAAACTACGGCGAAAATATCAGCGCGATGGCAATTTCTAAAAACTTTTCAATACATGTATTGATGTTAGCAGCAGTATTAACAATGATTATTTCTTGTTTTACGCCTTTAATAAATATAATATATTCCATTCCAACTTCAGTAATTGGAGGACTGTCCATTTATTTGTTCGGAGTTATCGGAGCACAAGGTATAACAATCATGATGGATCGAAAAGTAGATATGTTTAGTTCGAAAAATTTAGCAGTAATAGCTGTAATTTTAATAGTAGGCCTTGGTGGCAGCTTTGGATTTGAGGGTGGTATGATCCCTATGTTTGGAGTTGAGATACCTGCCATAGCTACAGCAGCTATAGTCGGAATCTTTCTAAACCTCATGCTTTCTGTAGGTGAAAAATAAAATAATAATCAAAGATTCTTCTGTTTAGGAAGGGTCTTTTTTGTTGAAAAAGAATTTTAATTCATAAATTGTATTTTAACAATATTATAATATAAGATATTTTTATTATTAATCTATACACTAATTGTTATAAATATAACGCATTTTGTTGTAGACAAACGAATTCCTATAAAGTATAATTTCATTAAGGATACGTTTGCAAGATGTAAATTATTTCAGTGTGCACAGGTCGAAACACTGTATTCTTAGGTTTCCTATAGCATTCGTATCTTAAAAAATGAAGGAAGGTGTAGAATGGAACAAGAAAAAAGAGGACAATGGGGTAGTAACTTTGGTTTTCTAATGGCCGCAATAGGCTCGGCGGTTGGTTTGGGTAATATTTGGGGATTCCCATACAAAATGGGAGCAAACGGAGGATTTGCATTTTTAATTTTATACTTAGTGTTAGTAATGTTTGTTGGCTTTGCAACCATGTTAGGTGAACTTGCTTTAGGCCGAAAATATGGTATGGGAGTTATCGGTACCTATAAGCAAATCAGTAAAAAGTATACATGGATTGGTTGGTTAGGATTTCTTTCAGGCTTTTTTATTTTAGCTTTTTACAGCGTATTAGGTGGTTATACACTGCGTTATACGATTGGATTCTTAATGGAAATATTTAGTGCAGGTTCAGGCTTTGGAGGAATGAACGGTGGCGAGTTTTTTGGATCGTTTATTGTGAATTCTGGAGCCAATGTATTGTATCATGCCATATTTATGGGGATTACAGTTTTTATCGTTATGGGTGGTATTTCTGGTGGTATCGAAAAGTTTACTAAGGTAGCTATGCCTGCCTTGTTTGTAATGCTTTTAATTGTAATTATTCGAAGCGTTACTTTGGAAGGTGCTTTTGTAGGTATTGAATTTATGTTTAAACCAGACTTTGGTGCTTTTCAGGAGATAGGTTTCATGCGGGTACTTAAGACAGCCGCAGGGCAAATGTTCTTCTCCCTTTCCCTTGGTATGGGGTGTATGATTACCTACGGTTCTTATCTTAGCAAAGATGAAAATTTAGAGAAAAACACAATAATTATTCCTTTAGCAGATTCAATTTTTGCTTTATGTGCTGGTTTGGCAATTATGCCTGCAGTTGGTGCATTCGTATATCAAGGTGTTGAAGGTATCTCTTTCGGCCAAGGACCAGGACTTTTATTTATAACCCTACATCAAGTTTTCAGCGTTGGTATGGGAGGATTTGTTGGTAACCTATTCGGTGTTTTATTCTACTTCCTAGTATTTATAGCGGCTGTTACTTCTGCTATTTCACTTTTGGAAGTTTGTACTGCATACTTTATTGACAAAAGGGTTGAGAAGGGATTAGATTCTAATCGTAAAAAGATCACTGCTTTAACAGGATTTGCAATTTTCGCAATGGGCGTTCTTGTATGTCTTGATGGCCTTGGTTCAGGCGTATCAGGTGGGGCTGCTATAAATCCTCCTGGAGTTATGCTTGGAATGGAAAATATTCGTACTGCCTTTGGATCATGGCTTGATTTCTATGACATGATTTCAGAAGGTGTATTCATGCCTTTGGGTGCTATGTTGATGGCATTGATAATTGGCTGGTCTCTTAAAACTTCGCATATTAAGGAAGAAATCGAAAGTACTCCTGGAGTTATGATGAAAGGTTATAAGTTCTGGGATATTTGCTATAAGTTTCTCGTACCTGCTGCTATGGTTTTCGTATTGCTGGGACAGCTTGATGACTTCTTTGGATTAGGGATTTTTTAAGCTTTAGAATTAATGCTATAAAGAATACGATTAAGAGCGGGTTATCCGCTCTTTTTCTATGGCGTAAGAATCAGGAAACACTAACTACATTTTCACTTAGGTGAACAAGGTTATTTAGAGGTGGGGGAATTCTTGGAATGTTGAGTTAAATGATAAAATGATACATTCTCACCGTAAAATATTCAGCAAGGGCATAAATTATATTTTCTTGCCATATTATAGTATTAACTTTAGAATTATTATTTATTATTACAATATTTTTTACTTTACAAAAATAAAACTAAGGAGTATAATCATCAAACATTTACATATTAAATGAGGGTGCAAACGATAACATTTATAACTTTATTATGTGAATGTGGAAATCAGCCTTACAAAGAGGGAATACCTGAATTGCTAAACTTTTTTATCAATAAGATTGGGGAGGTGAACAAATAAGTCTAACTACATAATACTGCTGGTTAAATATTATTCTTTTATGCTCATTTTGTATTGCAAATTATTTTAAAGAGAGGGAAGGAAAATGGAACAGGAAAAAAGAGGTCAATGGGCAAGTAATTTTGGTTTCTTAATGGCAGCTATAGGCTCGGCAGTAGGTTTAGGTAATATTTGGGGATTCCCGTATAAGATGGGAGCAAACGGAGGATTTGCATTTTTAATTTTATACTTGTTGCTAGTTACTTTTGTTGGCTTTGCAACTATGTTGGGAGAGCTTGCTTTAGGTCGAAAATATGGTATGGGAGTTATCGGTACCTATAAGCTAATAAGTAAAAAGTACACATGGATAGGTTGGTTGGGATTTTTATCAGGATTTTTCATTTTAGCCTTCTATAGTGTATTAGGTGGTTATACACTTCGTTATGCGTTTGGATTTATAATGGAAATATTTAGTGCCGGTTCTGGCTTTGGTGGAATGGGTGGCGGAGCATTTTTCGGGTCCTTTATTGTAAACTCAGGAGCTAATATTTTGTGTCACGCTATATTTATGGGTCTAACAATATTTATAGTTATGGGTGGGGTTTCAGGTGGAATCGAGAAATTTACCAAAATTGCTATGCCAGCACTATTTGTAATGCTTATTATAGTAATAATTAGAAGTGTTACTTTGGAAGGTGCTTTTGTAGGTATTGAATTTATGTTTAAGCCAGATTTTGGAGCTTTCTCAGAAATCGGTTTTATGCGAGTGCTTAAAACTGCAGCAGGGCAGATGTTCTTCTCCTTGTCGCTTGGTATGGGTTGCATGATTACCTATGGTTCTTACTTAAGCAAAGAGGAAAATTTAGAGAAAAATACTATGATTATTCCTATAGCAGATACAATTTTTGCTTTATGTGCCGGTTTGGCAGTAATGCCGGCAGTTGGTGCATTTGTGTATCAAGGAGTTGAAGGAATTTCTTTCGGTCAAGGTCCTGGTCTTTTGTTTATAACTCTACAACAGGTTTTCAGCGTTGGTATGGGAGGATTTATCGGAAACTTCTTTGGTGCCTTATTCTATTTTTTAGTATTTATTGCAGCTATTACATCTGCTATTTCTCTACTAGAAGTATGTACGGCATACTTTATTGACAAAAGAGTTGAAAAGGGATTAGATCCAAACCGTAAAAAGATTACAGGTTTTACAGGGCTTGCAATTTTCGCAATGGGTCTTCTTGTATGTCTTGATGGTCTCGGTTCAGGCGTAGCAGGCGGAGCTGCTATAAATCCTCCTGGGGTCATGCTTGGAATGGAAAATATTCGTACTGCTTTCGGTTCTTGGCTAGACTTCTATGACATGATTTCAGAAGGTGTATTCATGCCACTAGGTGCTTTATTGATGGCATTGATAATTGGCTGGTCACTTAAAACTACACATATGAAGGAAGAAATCGAAGCTACTCCTGGAGTTTTGATGAAAGGATATCAGTTCTGGGATATTTGCTTTAGGTTTATCGTACCTGCAGCTATGGTTTTCGTATTGTTGGGACAGCTTGACGACTTCTTTGGATTAGGAATTTTTTAACTTAACATTTTACAGGTTAAAGGAGCGGCTTGCGCTCCTTTTTAAGTGTTAAAATTTAGAAAATCCGAACCCATAAACTTCATGTACAGTCCTTACAGTTACAAAAACATCCGGGTCAATAACTTTAAGCTGTTTTTTTAGTATGTAGTATTCTTTTCGGTCAAGTATCGTCACTATAATATCTTTTTTTTCACTTGTATAACCACCTTCTGCCTTGTAAAGAGTAACCCCTCTGTCTAATTTATCAAAAATATATTGCTTAATTTCTTTGTGTTTATTAGAAATAATAACAACTTCATTTTTAACAGAAAAACCGTCTATAAAGTAATTAACTACAATTCCGTTTAAAAACCATCCAAATGCTCCTACGATACCTGTTTGAATGCCATATGTGAAGAAGGCTGAAGCTACTACAATTACGTCTGCAGCCATAAGACCTTTACCCATATCCATGTTGAAATATTTATTTAATATTTTTGCGATAATATCCGTGCCACCTGTTGAAGCATTTTGATTAAATACTATCGATAACCCAATGGCAGACAATATTATGCCACACATTAAGTTAAGCAAAATCTCATTTGTTACAGGCCCTGAAGCCGGATAATATGTTTCCATCAAATACATGAAGAAAGATAAAAGAAGAACTGAAAAAATTGTCTTTCCTCCAAATTCTTTGCCTAAGAATATAAAGCCTACTACGAACAAAACTATGTTTATAGAGAAATTAATTATTGAGATAGGTATATTTATGTAATTGCTTAATACTATTGAAAGACCTGACACTCCACCTGTAGCTAGGTTTTCCGGAACCATAAAGTAATATACCCCTAAGGCTACAAAGAAGGAACCAAAAGCTATAGCTATATACTCTTTTAATGTTTGTTTATTTATAATAATCACCTCATTTGTAGAATCATTTAGATTTTAAGGTCTTAGACATTAAGTCCTTACCTATTAAAGTATTTGAAAAAATCTTCGAAGCACTTTCTATATAATTTTCCGGTAGTGGCATGGAAGGGCTAAAATGTGTAAGCCATAATTCTTTTACATTAGCATTTAAAGCTATTTTTGCTGCTTCTGAAAAAATCATATGCATTTTTTCAACAGCACCTTCAAGCATCTCATCATCGCCGTACATTCCTTCACAAATAAACAAGTCAGAATTCTTAACTTCTTCATCTATTAATTTAACAGGTCTCGTATCAGTTACATAAGAAATTTTAATAGGCTTTCTCGGGCTTCCTAAAACCATATCCGGAGTAATAGTCCTGTCATCAACAAGCACGTTTTCTCCATTATGTAGAATCTTCCATAAGTTAAGGGGAACCTTCAATCGCTTTGCTTCTTCTGGTTGGAAATGAGGTCTTAAACTAAGCTCTAAGCTGTAACCTAAGCAATTTATATGATGTTTTAAGGGAATTGACCTTATTTTAAAGCCTACTTGATTAAATTCTTCAGGCCTTGTATCGTGTAGTTCAGCTATCCTTACTTCAAAGGGAAGAAAACCACAAACAACCAAGAGAGAATTCAATATTTTTGTAGATCCCCTTGGTCCTATAATATAAAGAGGTTCAGTTCTACCGTGATTTCCTATAGTTAATAATAGACCAGGTAGACCTGTTACATGATCTGCATGACAATGACTTATTAAAATAGTATCAATTTTATTTAAACTTATTTTTCCTTTTTGGAGTGAAATTTGAGTTCCTTCGCCACAATCTATCAGTATAGCTCTTCCTTGATATTCAATATGACATGAAGCCAAATATCTGCCTGGCAGTGGAACCATACCGCCTGTACCTATTAAAGTTACCTTTATCATTTTATCACCTTTTCTGTGGAGTAAGTATATTATACATAATCATGCTACCTTTTTCAATAAATATGTAAGTTTATAAGTCCAATACATATTATTACCGATACTATTCCCTGTATAAACCTATAAAATATATAATTTTTTATATTAAAGTTAAAATCATTTGTAACAGCTACTGTTTGAAAGATTACGGAAATTCCTGAAAAGCTTATAATGAAATTTATTATAATAAGCTTTATATTCATTGGCAGTATAGAAGAAGCGGCTACGCTACAACCATTTGAAATTTCTAAAATTCCTATAAAAAGCGAATGTATTATATCACTTACTTGAGTAGATAAGGTAAAAAGGTTGGAAACAGAGATGAGAAGGCTATCAAAAAAGTTAGAAAATACTGAAAACATAACAATTACTCCACCTATGGATAGTATGGAAGTAATTGATTTATAAACCGATGAATTAAAAGCATCGTAAAAGGATATGGGCTTTTGTTTTCTTTCCTTTATATTAGCGGAATAAATACTATCTTTTTTTAGGATTATCCCTATTAAAAGAGCGGACAACAAATGTGGAAGGGCTATATATTTCCATAATGAAAAATCACCAAGCATAGAAAAGGATACTGCTCCTGCCATAAATTGAAAGCTACAGTTGTTTGTAAAAACAACTAAGGAATTTGCTTCTTGGCTACCTATTCTTTTGTAAGAAGCCATTGTGTTTACTGTCATTGCACCAGAAGGATAGCCTACTACGAAACTTATAAAGTAGGGGATGAGGGCATACTTATTTTTAAAAATTCTATTGGAAATAAAGGAAATCTTTTCAGATAGTCTGTACAAAAAATTATATTGAAGCAGTATGTTTGATAAAATAGACATAGGAAGTAGGTATGGAATCATGTTGTTAACCCATATTTTAAGGCCTGCAAAAACCCCTTCCGATACAATTGCAGGTTTTAATACAAATAAGCATATTATAAATAATATAAAAATAGGAATAAAATTTCTTTTAAGCATAAAAACACCCCCTTCTTATTTTATTGTCCAGAAGTGCTTTATATGCTTATTGAACATAATTAACATGAACTACCTATACATCTACATAAACAGCATTTTCAGTGTATTCACTGTTAAATTTTCTGTTTTCTAAAGGGAGGTAATAAATGTTTGAGGACCTATTTGTTAGATTAAATAGAGGAAGCTTATTTGGGTTTAAATCATACTTTTTATAATCTGAATATCTGTTTATAACTTTAGTTCCTTTATTTTTTGCATATTTAATAGCTTTTCTACCTCTATTATTAAAGGCCAGTACTTTAATATAACTTAAATCTTTTGACATAAAACTATTTATGTCATCCTTTTTTAAAGAAAGCAAAATATTTAAAAGACATCTTCTTAGTTTAGAATAAGTGTAACGCTTTGATTTTATAGACATTATAAGCTCATCAATATTCTCGTGTTTATAAACTTGAGAAATAATTTTATTATCTAGTCCTTCTTTTACTTCGAAAATCCCGTCTAAATCTACAGTATTTATTATTTTATAGTACAAATAATCCAAGTAGTTGTTTAACGTATTGTATTTGTTATGGTCTTTGTAGAATTCTTCAATCACTTCAATGCTTTTGGGTGTTATTTTAAGGTCCTTGTATGAACCATCAAAAATGGATTTTCTTATGGCGGAAGCACTGTGAAAGAGACCGAAAATTTCCGTGTCATTGTGGTTCATACCTAAACGCTTAACAGGGTAGTAGTCTACCTTTAAATCAATCTTCATAGCGCTTTTAATGTATTCAATTGCTAGAACATTGTTTGGAGAATATATGACATCTGTTTCATTTCCTAAAAGAGATTTTAGGGCATTTGACATGGCTTTTGGATATGATAATCCTTTTTTCATTTCATCTTTAATAAAAACATTAAATACGGGTTTTAACTGAATTGCAGCAATCTTTTTCAAAACTTCAATATTGTCATTTTCACAGCCAAAACTTATAGAATCTACATGAAGTTTGCTTAATTCTTTTATAGCTGCCATAGCAAACATTTCTGCATTCTGACATGAAAAGGGCATAGGAAGTTCTATAACAATATCTGCTCCTCCATAAACAGCAGCTTCAGCACGCTTAAATTTATCTATAATAGCAGGCTCGCCACGCTGTACATAATTTCCACTCATTACGACAGCAAGTAAATCACAGCCAGATAATTCTCTTGCCACCTTAAGCTGATACTCATGACCACTATGAAATGGATTATATTCCGCTACAACACCAGTTATTTTCATACTAATATCCTTTCCAATTTCGGGGACGGTTCTTTCTTGTTGATAATTATTATCAATTGAAAAACTTATCGTCTTTAAATATAGGTATATCTTAATAATATCCAGACTCAATGTCAATATATAAAAATCTCTAGTTAGGGAAGTCATAGAACTGTCCCCAAGCTTCGAAAAAATTGCAGGAGTTTATTTAAAACTCCTGCAATTGTGGGGAAGTATTATTATTTACTTATTTTTCTCGTAAAATTCTTCTACCTTGTTCCAGTTTACTATATTCCATAAAGAATCAATATAGTCGTTTCTTTTATTTTTGTACTTCAGGTAGTATGCATGCTCCCATACATCTATGCCGAAGAGGGGCACTTTGCCTTGGGAAATTGGATTATCCTGATTTGGAGTTGAAACTATGGCAAGCTTACCATTATCTAAAACAAGCCATGCCCATCCGGAACCAAACTGACCTAAGGCAGCCTTTTTAAAATTTTCTTTAAATTTATCAAAACCACCTAGGTCTTGGTCAATTTTCTCTGCTAGTTCACCTTTTGGAATTCCGCCTCCGTCAGGGGACAAAAGTTCCCAGAATAGGGCGTGATTATAATGGCCTCCGCCGTTATTTCTTACAGCTGTTCTGATGTTTTCAGGTACATCGTCTAATTCTTTAATTAGCTCTTCTATATCTTTATTTTGTAGGTCTTCATGACCCTCTAACGCCTTGTTAAGATTGTCTATATAAGCCTGATGGTGTTTTGAATGATGTGTCTCCATTGTTACTTGGTCTATATGAGGTTCTAGTGCCTCGTATGAATAATTTAATTTTGGTAATTTAAATAACATTATATTTCTCCTTAATCTATTTGAATTTATTTATAAGCTATTATCTATATACCCAATTTCTTAAATGATAATCATTATCATTTAAGAAATTTAAAAATTTTTTTTAAAAGTTGTATATATAAAGCTTTATAAAGATTTTTCCTTAGTTAAAATTTAATTTGAAATAAACTTTTTAACAAAAATCTTAGATTTTTTCAGCTATATAAAATTTTTATTTGCAGATAATAATCTTAGCTAAGAAAGCTAAAAAAATTTAAATTATGAAGAGGATGATTAATGAGAATGCAAAACTTAAACAGCAATCAAAATTATAATTTTTCTAACAATGTTAAACAATTTGAATTAAATGAAGCCAAGAAAAAAATGGGTATTTCTCAAGCTCAAGGACAAATGCCAGCAATTCAGCAGCAGGCAAATCAGTTAAAGACACCTAATCAACAGGAATTTAACACGTTGTTTTAATAAAGTAAAAAATGGCTCAATACAGACTTACTTAATGTAAGTCTGTATTTTTTTATTTATTAAGAAAGTACTTTGATTTATACAATTTTGGTGATATAATATTTCTGTTAATATTATATAAGGCTAGATGGTGAAAAAATGAGCGTTACATTTGTTATTGGTGGAGCAAGAAGCGGAAAAAGCACATTTGCTGAGTCAAAGGCAAAAGAATATTCGGAAAAAGTCTTGTACATAGCAACATCTGTAATAACAGACGAAGCAATGGCTGACAGGGTAAAAAAACACAAAGTCCAAAGACCCGGTTCTTGGGAGACACTGGAGATGTATTCCGATTTTAGAAGTCTGGCAGACAAGGAAGAATTTAAAAGTTCTCAAGCCATACTTCTAGACTGCATTACTACCATGATTGGAAATTTTATGGTAGATAGCAAATTGGATTTTGATACTTGCAGTCCTGATGATGTAAATAACTTAGAAAAAACAATCAATCAAGAAGTTTTATCTTTAATAAATGTATGTAATGAAAACAATAAAAAACTTATAATAGTTTCTAATGAAACAGGTATGGGAGTTGTACCGCCTTACTACATGGGCAATTATTTCAGAGACATCAGTGGACGAATAAACAATAAAATTGGACAGGAATCTGATTTTATGTACTTTATTTTTTCCGGTGTGCCAATTAAGCTTAAACACAAAGGGGGAATGGTAAAATGGCCCCAGGATTTTTAACCCTCATTTCTTTTTTTACGCAAATTCCTATTGGAAGAAAAATCGAGTATAAAGAAGAAAATTTTATAAGGGCCTTAAATCTTTACACCCTAATGGGTGCTGTAATAGGTTTGTTTTTGTCAATTGTATACCTTATTTTTAGCTATAAGATATCCTTTCTTAGGGGCTTACTACTCACTATCGCTTACATACTTATAACCGGAGGAATTCATTTAGATGGTGCTGCTGATACTTCAGACGGCATTTTTTCAGGTAGAACAGGTAACAAAATTTTTGAAATAATGAGTGATTCCCATATAGGAGCCTTTGGGGTGATAACAATAATTTTAATAATACTTTCTCAGTTTGTTATGTTTTCATACTTAAGTGTTGAAGCTGTTTTTATGATGCCTGTTCTAGGGCGGGCAGCTACAATAGTTGCTTGTTGGAAAAAAAAATATGCGAAAAAAACAAAAGGTATGGGAACTGCATTTATTGAAAATATAGACAATAGGGTCTTAATAGTTAATTTATTGATTTTATTTATTTTTTCAATACTCTCATATTATAGATTAATTATATTCACAGCATGTTTTGCTACGATCAGCATTTCATATTATATATCAACATTAATTGATGACAAAATAGGTGGCATGACAGGTGATACATGTGGATTTATAACAGAAATAAGTCAAATAATTTTTATGATTTTAGTGCTTTTTTTACAGAGGTAGTTATGATATACTTAGTGCGACATGGAGAGTCAGAAGCAAATGTAAGCAAGAGATTCAGTGGAATAACAGATGTTGAACTGACCGAAAATGGTGCCTTGCAAGCAACAAGAGCAGGAAAGAAATTAAAGGGGAAAACTATTGATAGAATTTTCTCAAGTCCTTTAAAAAGGGCAAGACACACTGCGGAATTAATAGCTGATGAAATAGGATTTAATAAAAAGGATATAATTATAGAAAAGTCTTTAACAGAGGTTAATTTCGGAATCTTTGAAAATTTAACATGGGAAGAAATTCTTGACCAATATGCAGATGAATCAGAAAAATGGATAGAATTTAAACATAAATATAAGTTCCCAAAAGGGGAAGGATACAGTGATATAATATCTAGGATTTCGAATTTTATGGACAATGTACCTGATAATTCCTTAATCGTAACCCATTATGGGGTAATTCAATCTATACTTTTATACTTTAAAATAGTTAATGATAAGACCCTGTGGGATTATCAGATATCAAATTGTGCTATACTTGAATTAAATGATAAAATACTTGAAAATATATGTAATGATTAAAGCGTTTTTAAAATCTTTTGATTTTATATAAATAAACTATAAATATAAACTATGGAGGAATAAGATGAATGTATTAGTAATCAACTGCGGCTCTTCATCACTTAAATACCAATTAATAAATATGAATGATGAAAGTGCCTTAGCTAAAGGTTTAGTTGAAAGAATAGGAATTGAAGGTAGTGTATTAAAACATGAGAAAGAAGGTTTAGACAAGGTGGTTATAGAAGAGGTTTTAAAAGACCACAAAGATGCAATTAACCTTGTACTAAAAACACTTGTTGATTCAAACTATGGTGCAGTTAAATCTTTAGAAGAAATTGACGCTGTAGGTCATAGAGTTGTTCACGGAGGAGAAAAATTTGCAGGCTCTGTATTAATTACAGATGATGTAATTGAAGCAATGAAGGAATGTATAGTTCTAGCACCACTTCATAACCCACCAAATATCATAGGAATTGAAGCTTGCCAGGAGTTATTGCCAAATGTACCTATGGTTGGAGTGTTTGATACCGCATTCCATCAGACAATGCCACCTGTATCTTACATATATCCATTACCATATGAATTGTATGAAGAAGATAAAATAAGAAGATACGGTTTCCATGGAACATCTCATAAATATGTATCTGAAAGGGTTGCAGCTTTAACAGGTAAAAGCCTTGAAGGAACTAAAATAGTTACATGTCACTTAGGTAATGGAGCAAGCCTTACTGCTATTAAAGATGGAAAATCCTTTGACACAAGTATGGGTATGACACCTCTTGAAGGACTTGTAATGGGAACCAGATGCGGAGATATTGACCCTGCTATAGTAACATTCTTAATGACTAAGAAAAACATGACAGCTGAAGAAGTTGACAACCTAATGAATAAGAAATCAGGAGTTCTAGGTATTTCAGGAGTTTCAAGTGACTTCAGAGATATAGAAGGCGAAGCTGAAAAAGGAAATAAGAGAGCTCAATTAGCTTTAGATAAATTTGAATATATAGTTAAGAAATATATTGGTTCTTATGCAGCAGCTATGGAAGGTATAGATGTATTAGTATTCACTGCTGGTCTTGGTGAAAATTCTGCACCAGCTAGAAAAATGATTTGTAAAGGTCTAGAATTCCTTGGGATTGAAATAGACGATGAAAAGAACAACATAAGAGGAAAAGAAGCTGAAATATCAAAGGATAGCTCTAGAGTAAAAATATATGTTATTCCAACAAACGAAGAGGTAATGATTGCAAGAGATACAAAGGAACTTACAAGCAAATAAATTATCCTTGACAAATATTTTTTTTTCTCATATAATTAACTCTGCGAATTAAAAAGGGTGGTATTATGTTACTAAATATTAAAGAGTTTTTATCATCCGATAATTCATCTTTTAAAGTTAACGAAAATTTTGTCATAGATGACAAGGGATTTTTGAAAGAAACAGGTCTAAATGAGAATATATCTCTATTGGGAGAAATATTTAAAACAATAGACAGTTTAGTACTTTCAGGCACGATATCTTATA